>DATBUG010000092.1:0-7753 GCA_036516315.1 Citricoccus sp. | reverse complement strand
GGTGCGGCACCAGCGGCATCACCAATCAAAAAATTGGCATCAACAAACTTGGCACACTATTGAGTTCTCAAACAACAGGCACATCACCGGTACTCACACCCAACCGGAACCCCGGCCAAACGCTTTCCCCGTCTGCGGCTTCTAAATCGTAGACCCTGGTTCACAGTCCGTCAAACCGGCGTTTCCGCCGTGTTGACCCGATGTTCACCATGGTCACCCGTACCTCGTGCGGGCCACCAACGCTACCCCGTCAGGGCGCAGCAGTCTAGGCCTTCAGAAGGTCTGGGGTTTTGTCTCCGTGTCCCGCTCTCGCGGCCGGCGACTTGAAAGACTATACACACGCTTTCTCCCCGGCGGCAAATCGTCGCCAGCGTGGGCCCGTGGGCCCGAAAACCCCGGAATTCCGCGGATCGTGAGGCCCCGCTCGGGCCGCTGCCACCCACTGTGAGCGAGGTCTCCCCCCGTGGTGCCGAGGGCGCAGCGGATCTCCAGGGGTGCGCGGACGGCAGGTCAGTCGGCGACGCGATCCCGCGGGAGCCGTGGAGGGGCTCCGTCCCCGGCCGTCGTGGTGCCGGGATCCGCCGAGAGGTCCCACGACCGCAACTGCCGGAGCAGGGTCCGCTTCTTCGAGACGTGTTCCTGCATCCTGCCGAGCACGCCCGAGAGGAAGGTGATGGCGTCGATGACGTAGGGCCCCTTGTTGAGCATCACCGCCTCGGCACGCTCGGCCATCGCCGCGTCCGTCACCTCGGCTCGACTCGGCAGGCCGGTGCGGGCGAGGGAATCCAGGACCTGGGTCGCCCAGATGACGGGCACGTGCGCCGACTCGGAGAGCCAGAGGATCTCCTCCTGGACCTCGGCCAACCGCGCGAAGCCAGCCTCCACCGCCAGGTCACCACGCGCGATCATCACGCCCAGGATGGGCCAGCGCATGGCCTCGAGCAGGATCTGCGGGAGGTTCTCGAAGCCCTCCACCGTCTCGATCTTCAACACCACGCCGAGGTCGTCGCGTCCGCTGTCCTCCAACCGGCCGATCAGGTCCGCCACGTCCTCAGGGGTCCGGACGAACGACAGGCTCACGATGTCCGCGTGCTCCACGACGAACGGCAGCGCCGCGAGGTCGTCCGCCGTCAGTGCCGGGACGCGGAGGTGGGTGTCCGGCAGGTTGATGCCCTTGCCAGCCTTCACGCGGGTGCCACCGGGTCCTGCCGTGTCGATGCGCACCTCGATCTCGTCCGGTGTCACCTCCGTGATGACCCCGCCGACCTTGCCGTCATCGAGATGGATCCGTTCTCCCGGCGCCGCGTCGTCGAACACCTGGGGCAGGGAGCAGCCGATGCGGTGCGGGCCGCCGGGAACCGGCTGGGAGGGCTCCAGCGACCGGGTCAGGGTGAGCCGCTCCCCCCGCCGCAGCACCAGGCTCTGCTTCTTCGGCGGCAGGGCCCCGACCTCGGTGAACGAACCGTCGGCGGCGTGCAGGGCCACACCGGGCATCAGGTAGGCCGTTTGGGCCAGCTCGCAGGCGAGTCCCTCCGGTGTGCGGGCCGTCACCGTCAGCGAGCGGTCCGAGTCGCGGGCGTCCCGGAAGCGTACCGACTCCCCCACCCGCCGGGCCTCGAGCCACCGCAGGCCGGTCACCGGGATCCGGTGCACCGATCCGGTGTGACCCCGCTTCCCGGACCTTCCGTGCCCGGAACCACCTGTACCGGAGCCGTCTGTCCCGGAGCCCGCGTCCCCGTGCTCGTGCCCGTGCGGTTCGTGGGCCGCGGTCAGCAGCACGGTGGCAGGCTCCAGGACCTCGCCCGTGGCCGAACGGTGCGGGCGGACCTTGAGCACCTCGGGCCCCGGGGCGATGGGACCGGTCCGCAGCTTCGGCCCGGCCAGGTCCATCGCCACGAGGCACCGCTCTCCGGCGGGCGCCTCGCCCGCGGACGCGGATGCGGGCCCTTCTCCCGCGGCCTCGGCGGAGCGCAGGTGACCGATCATGGCGGCCCAGTCCTCGGAGGTGTCATGGGCGCAGTTGATGCGCGCCATGTCCATGCCGGCCCTGAACATCTCGGCGACGAGCCCCGGGTCAGTCGCCGCCTCAGACGGCAGGGTGACCATGATCCGGGAGACCCGCTCCGCAGGACTGGGGCCGAGCAGTCCCGTCGCGTGGTCCGCAAGCCGGGCCGGGCCGGAGTCCATGTCCGGCCAGCCGGCGGTCCCGGCGCCCTCCGCGCCGACGGTGGCCAGGACGGTGCCGAGGTCCGCCCGCTGGTCGGCGTCCGCCACCGCGCGGGCCAGGCGCAGGTCCCGCAGGGCGGCGGAGAGTGCCTGCAGGGTGGGCAGCACCCGGGACTCGAGGCGTCCCAGCGAGGACAGCCCGAGGTCGGCGAGCCGGCCCTGGAGCGCGCGGATGTCCCGGCCGCGCAGCCAGACGTAGTGCACCAGGTTGGCGGCGCTCTCCCGGTGCTCGGGCAGGACCCGCTCCAGCCGCCCGGCCTGCTCCGTCTCCGCGGCGAGCACACCGTCGATGAGGGCCTGCACCTGGCGGTCGAGGTCATCCAGCTCGGCCGCGGTGGGGGCCCCGGAGACGGCAGCGCCGCCGTCGCGCACGGAATCGGTCACGCCACTACTCTGCCACCTCAGGCCGGCGTCGGCAGGGGCGTGACGCCCTTCGGTCCCAGGGACCCGGGGCGGCGGTCCTCAGGCGGACAGGTCCACCAACGCCATGTTCTTCTTGCCCCGGCGCACCAGCAGGTAGCGCCCGTGCAGGGCCTGTTCCGGGCCGAACCGCTGCTCAGCGTCCGTCACCTTGACGTTGTTGACCGAGGCCCCGCCGTCGGCGATCGTGCGCCGCGCCTCGGAGTTCGAGGCGGACAGGCCAGTGGCCACCAGCAGGTCGACGATGCCCACCGGGCCGGCGGCGCCCAGGCCGGGGGCCGCCGTCGGAAGCTCGGCCGTGGCCGCCGCCAGGGTGGCCTCGTCGACGGCGGCCAGGTCCCCCTGGCCGAAGATCGCCGCCGAGGCGTCGATGACCTTGCGCGTGGCCTCCTCACCGTGCACCAGGGAGGTGACCTCCCAGGCCAGGGTCTTCTGCGCCTCCCGGCGGAAGGGCTCCTCACGGACCTTCGCCTCGAGCTCCTCGATGCGGTCGCGGTGCAGGAAGGTGAAGACCTTCAGGCGGCTGATCACGTCGGCGTCCGCGGTGTTCAGCCAGAACTGGTAGAAGGTGTACGGCGAGCACATGGCGGCGTCCAGCCAGATGGCATTGCCCTCCGACTTGCCGAACTTGCTGCCGTCCGCGTTGGTGATCAGCGGCGTGCCGAAGGCGTGCGCGCTCACCCCCTCGACCTTGCGGATCAGGTCGGTGCCGGAGGTCAGGTTCCCCCACTGGTCGGATCCCCCGGTCTGCAGGATGCAGCCGTAGTCGCGGTACAGGTTGAGGTAGTCCATGCCCTGCAGGACCTGGTAGGAGAACTCCGTGTAGGAGATGCCCTCCTCCGAGTGCAGTCGCTTGGCCACGGTCTCCTTGCGGATCATGGTGCCGACCCGGAAGTGCTTGCCGATGTCCCGGAGGAAGTCGAGGGCGCTGAGCTGCCCGGTCCAGTCCAGGTTGTTGACCATGCGCGCAGCGTTCTCCCCCTCGAAGGACAGGAAGCGCTCGATCTGGCCACGCAGATAGCCCACCCACTCGGCCACGGTCTCGCGGTCGTTCAGCACGCGCTCGGCGGTCTGACGGGGGTCACCGATGAGCCCGGTGGATCCGCCCACGAGCCCGAGCGGATGGTGGCCGGCCAGCTGCAGACGGCGCAGCACGAGGATCTGCACCAGGTTCCCCAGGTGCAACGAGGGCGCCGTGGGGTCGAAGCCGCAGTAGTAGGTGATCGGGTCCCCCGCCAGGGCCTGCTCGAGCGCGGCCTCGTCCGTGGACACGTGCACGAGACCGCGCCACTGCAGTTCCTGCCAGATGTTCGGGAACGACGGGTCGTTCGACTGGCGGGCCAGCGCAGGGTTGGCGGACGGCGCCTCGGCGCCGTCGGGCCGGCGGTCCTGCGGGGTGGTGGACGTCGTGGTCACGGGGTGTTGCCTCTCGGTGCGGTGACGGGGTGTGGTCACGGGATGTGGACAGGGAAGTCGGCGGGTGCGCGCGGCGCCGGTACCGGTCAGGCCTCGGCCAGCCCGGCCGGCAGCTCGCCCGTGGCGAGGATGCGCAGGGTCTGGGTGGACCGCGTCATGGCGACGTAGAGATCCCCGACGACGCCCCCGGCCTCGGCGACGATCCGGCCGGGCTCGACCAGCACGACGGCGTCGAACTCCAGGCCCTTGGCCTCAGCCGGGGTGGTGGAAACGATGTCCTGGCCGAGGCCGCCGCCGCCCGCCCCGACCCGCTCCCCGTAGCGCTCGGCGAGCAGGGCGGTGATCCCTGGCTCCAGCGACGAGGGGGCGATGACGGCCAGGAGGCCACCCTCGATCCGTTCCAGGTCCTCGGCGACGCCGGCCAGTAGTGCCGGCTCCGCCTGCCCCTGGGGCACCTGCTGCACGACCGGCTCCCAGTCCCCCTCGCGCACCGCCTGCGGTGAGGACACCGGCAGACCGGCCTCCTGGGCCACCCGGGCGGCGAGCCGGGTGATACGCGCGGGCGTGCGGTAGTTGACCGAGAGCTCCTCGAGCCGCCACCGGTCCTCCACGAACGGTTCGAGCGCCTCGGCCCAGGAGGACACGCCCGTCGCGGACGAGGCCTGGGCGATGTCACCCACGATCGTGAACGACTTCAGGGGACAACGCCGCATCAGCAGGCGCCACTGCATGGGCGAGAGCTCCTGGGCCTCGTCCACGACCACGTGGCCGTAGGTCCAGGTCCGGTCCGTGGACGCCCGCTCGGCGGCCGAGACGTAACGCTCCCCGGCATCGTTGGCGTCCGCCAGGGCCTCGGCGGTCACCACGCCGTCCACGCCCATCTCCTCGAGCATGGCGTTGACGTTCCTGAGCGAGGCCTCGGCATTGGCGATGTTGCGCTTCCGCTCCGCCTCCTGGCCCGCCTGCCCCCGGCCGGCGGTGACGTCGAACTCCCCGAGCAGCTCCGCGGCCTCGTCCAGCAGCGGCACGTCCGCCTCGGTCCACGGCGCGTCGGCCGGGCGCAGCAGGTGCTGCCGTTGCTCACCGGTCAGCATGGGCGCGGCCATCTCCAGTTGCGCGGGCTTGGAGAACAGGTCCGAGAGCAGTTTCTGCGGCGTCAGGGGCATCCAGCACAGGTTGAGCGCGATCCGCACGTCCCGCGCGGTGCGCACATCCTCGGCCAGGTAGGCACGGTCCACGTTGTTGCCGGCTCCGGAGGACTTCTCCAGCTTGTCCTTCAACTGGTCGGCGAGCTCACGGATCATGATCTTCACGAACGTGTTGCGCGCCTCGTTGTGGGGCTTGCCCGTGGCGCGGGCCCGGTCCCGGGCCCGCCTGACCTGCTTGGGGCGGATGGTCAGCGCGGTCCCGCCGACGTCCACCGTGCGCGGCCCGGCGGGCAGGCGCTGGCGGTGGGCCACCGCGTTCGCCACCACGTCCGCCATCCTCACATCGCCCTTGAGGCGGGCCACCGTGCGATCGGCCTCCGGTACCGCGCGGACCCCCGGCATGAGCCGGCCGAGGGAGGACATCACGACGCCCGTCTCCCCCAGGGAGGGCAGCACGCGGTCGATGTACCGCATGAAGGACTGGGAGGGACCCACCAGCAGCACACCAGCGGTCTTCAGGCGCTCCCGGTGGGTGTAGAGCAGGTAGGCCGCGCGGTGCAGTGCCACGGCGGTCTTGCCGGTGCCGGGACCGCCCTGGACGACGAGCACCCCCTTGAGCGGGGCACGGATCACCGCGTCCTGCTCGGCCTGGATGGTGGCGACGATGTCCCCCATCTGGCCGGTGCGCCGCGCAGTCACGGCCGCGAGCAGGGCCCCGGCCCCGTGGTGGCCGGTGTCCCCGTCCAGCATGCTGGCGTCCAGCACGTCGTCCTCGAGGTCCACCACGGTGCGCCCGCGCAGCATCAGGTGGCGGCGCCGGCGCACGCCCAGCCGCTGGTGGGCGGTGGCCTGGTAGAACGCCCCGGCCTCGGGGGCCCGCCAGTCGACCATGAGCCGGTGCTGGTCCTCGTCGGTCAGGCCGATGCGCCCGATGTAGCGCTCGTCCCCGTCGTCCAGGTCGAGCCGGCCGAAGACCAGGCGGTCGTCGACGGCGTACAGCTGGGCCAGGCGGTCCTCGTACAGCGTGGCGAAGGCGTCCCGCTCGGACACGTTCTGCACGGACCCCTGGGGGCCCTCCTTGCGCACGCGAGCCAGCTGGCTCTCCTTCTCCGCCCGCAGCTCATCCAGCCGCTCGTAGAGCCGCGCGACGTAGTGGCGCTCGTGCTCCAGTTCGGTCTGGTGGACCGGGACCACATCAGTCATGCCTTGCACACCTTCGGGCTATCGACGGTGCCCCCGGGAACGGTACGAACCGCCGGGCGGACCCGGCACGACCCCTGGAGCACCACGGAACGAGTGACCATCCATGGTACAGCGGATGCGGTGAACGAACCGTTAATCTCTGTTAATCCTGGTTGCTCATGGCCTACTCCCGGCGCGGGTCCGTGGGCCGCGTGCGGCGGCGACGCCGCGGCGTCGCGGGACGGTAGGCGGAGACCGACGGCTCGTCCGGCAGCCAGAACCGCCAGGGGAACTCCACCCCTCCGCCGGGACCCGAGACTCCGGTGCGCGGTCCGGCCTGGGTGCCCGGACGGCGGCGGGAGCGGATCCCGGAGAGCCAGATGCCGTCCTCGCCCGTGGCGGCGTCGCCACCGGCGTGCGGGGCCGGGCCCGGCAGCAGGAGCGAACCGTCGTCGCCGGCGCCGATGCCCAGCGCCTGGGCGAGCCGGGCGGGTCCGGAGGCCAGCTTCGGGCCGGCGGGGGCCGAGCGGCGCTCGACGGCGGCCTCGACTCCGGCGGTCACCTCTCCCGCGCGCAGCAGCACCGCAGAGCTCGTGCCCTCGGTGCCGCAGACGATGTTCATGCACCAGTGCATGCCGTAGGTGAAGTACACGTACACGTGCCCCGCCGGCCCGAACATGGTGGCGTTGCGCGCGGTCCGGCCCCGGTAGGCATGCGATCCGGGATCCCGGTCTCCCTCGTAGGCCTCCACCTCCGTCAGGCGCACGCTGACTACGGTCCCGTCACGGACGACCGTCAGCGTGGCGCCGAGCAACAGCGGGGCGGCGCGCAGGCCGCCCCGCTCGAGCACGGACAGGTCGGAGGGCACGATCTCGCCGGGACCCGGGTCAGGCCAGGGGCCCGGAGGCCCCGAAGGTGCGCAGCGGGGCGAGCTGGCGTTTCAGCTCGGCCAGTTGCGCGGCCACGGCATCCGGTGCGGTGCCACCCTGGGCGTCACGGGAGGCCAGCGAACCCTCCGTGGACAGGACGGAGCGGACCTCGGCGGTCAGGGCCGGGGAGATCGCGGCGTAGTCCTCGTCCGTCAGGTCCCACAGCTCCACCCCCCGGGACTCGGCCAGCTGGACGGCCTCGCCGGAGAGCTCGTGGGCCTCGCGGAACGGGACGCCCTGCCGGACCAGCCACTCGGCGATGTCCGTGGCCAGGGCGAACCCCTGGGGAGCCAGCTCGGCCATCCGCTCGGTGTTGAACCTCAGCGTGGCGATCATCCCGGCCACGGCCGGCAACAGCAGTTCGAGGGTGTCCGCGGCGTCGAAGACCGGTTCCTTGTCCTCCTGCAGGTCCCGGTTGTAGGCCAGCGGCAG
>DATBUG010000091.1:0-4028 GCA_036516315.1 Citricoccus sp. | reverse complement strand
GCCGCCGGTTCCGGACCGTGCGGCGCACGCCGTGCAGGGACACCAGGGCGGCGGGACGGGCGGCCTCGGGTGGCCGGGTCGTCCCGGACCGCCGGTCGGCGACCGCGACGTCACCGGGCTGGCCGGGCGCGCGGGGAGAGGGAGGAAGGGGGAACGGCACCCATCCATGGTACCCGCGCCCCCCGCCAGTTCTACGAGATGTAGAAGAAGCCGGGATGCGCGAGGAGGAGACGGGGGGAGAAGGCGGGGGAGAGGAGGTGCCCGCGGTACACCCGCCAGCGCCCAGGACAGGGGCCCAGGACAAGCACCCACGGGCGGTTCTCCGGAGGGGTGCGCGTGTTCGCGCTCGGCAAGGCTCTCCTTACTTTCGTCGCGTGCTGAATTAGGTAAACTGTCATTTGTGTATTCCTCCACTGACATCGGCGTGCCCACCGGGGGTTCCGTCGAGGAGCCCCGCGAGAGCACCCGGGACCGGGTGCTCCAGGCGGTGCTGTCCCACGGACCCGTCAGTGCCGCGCGCGTGGGCGAACTGCTCGGACTGACGGCGGCCGCCGTCCGCCGGCACCTGGACGCGCTCTCCGAGGAGGGCGCCGTCGAGGTGAAGCTGGTCGCGGGCAACCGGGGTGCTGGGCGCCCGTCCCGGCGCTACGTGGTCAGCCATGCGGGCCAGTCCCGCCTGGGCAACGACTACCTCGAGGTGGCCGGCCAGGCCCTCGCGCACCTGGCGCAGGTGGCTGGCCCGGAGGCCGTGCGTCACGTCGCCCGGGAGCGCTTCGCGGACGTCGAGGACCGGTACCGCCGGGCGATCGGCACCACCGCGTCCCTGCAGGAGCGGGCGGCCGCACTGGCCCGCGTCCTGGACGCGGAGGGCTTCCACGCCAGCGTGCGCATGGTCGGACAGCCCGAGACCGCCGGCAAACACCCCAGCCTCCGCGCGGCCCAGATCTGCCAGGGGCACTGCCCGCTGCAGGAGCTCGCCGCGGACTACCCGGAGTTCTGCGAGGAGGAGACCGAGCTGTTCGCCCGGCTCCTCGGGGTGGACGTCCGCCGGCTGGCCACGCTGCCGACGGGCGGCCACGTGTGCACCACCCACGTTCCGCTCGGCCGGTTCCCGGGGCGCGCCCCGTCCGGCGAGGCGGACCACCAGACCGTCAGTCCGGTCCCCGGCGGCACCACGCTGCCGGCCGATGACTGACTACCCGACCACCGACCACGAAGAGAGGCTCGAGATGACCGATCAGATCACCAAGGAGAACGCCGACCCGGGCGTGATCTCCGAGGTCCTTGAGAAGAACCCGGAGCTGCAGGCCATCGGCGCCTACCAGTTCGGCTGGGCCGACCAGGACGACGCCGGCGCCAACGCGCGCCGCGGCATCAACGAGGACGTCGTGCGCGACATCTCGGCCAAGAAGAACGAGCCGGAATGGATGCTCAACCTGCGCCTGAAGGGCCTGAAGTACTTCCAGCGCAAGCCCATGCCCACCTGGGGCGCCGACCTGTCCGGCATCGACTTCGACCAGATCAAGTACTTCGTGCGCTCCACCGAGGGCCAGGCGAAGACCTGGGAGGACCTGCCGGAGGACATCCGCAACACCTACGAGCGCCTGGGCATCCCGGAGGCCGAGCGTGAGCGCCTGGTCGCCGGCGTGGCCGCGCAGTACGAGTCCGAGGTCGTCTACCACCAGATCCGCGAGGACCTGGAGGCCCAGGGCGTCATCTTCCTGGACACGGACACCGGCCTGAAGGAACACCCGGAGATCTTCAAGGAGTACTTCGGCTCCGTGATCCCGGTCGGCGACAACAAGTTCGCCGCCCTGAACACCGCCACCTGGTCCGGCGGCTCCTTCGTCTACGTCCCCAAGGGTGTGCACGTGGAGATCCCGCTGCAGGCCTACTTCCGGATCAACACGGAGAACATGGGCCAGTTCGAGCGGACGCTGATCATCGCCGACGAGGACTCCTACGTCCACTACATCGAGGGTTGCACCGCGCCGATCTACAACTCGGACTCGCTGCACTCGGCCGTCGTGGAGATCGTCGTCAAGAAGAACGCCCGCGTGCGGTACACCACCATCCAGAACTGGTCCACCAACGTGTACAACCTGGTGACCAAGCGCGCGGTGGCCGAAGAGGGCGCCACCATGGAGTGGATCGACGGCAACATCGGCTCCAAGGTCACCCAGAAGTACCCGGCCGTCTACCTGACGGGCGAGCACGCCAAGGGCGAGACCCTCTCGATCGCCTTCGCCGGCGCCGACCAGCACCAGGACACCGGCTCCAAGATGGTGCACCTGGCCCCGAACACCTCCAGCTCGATCGTGTCCAAGTCCGTGGCCCGCTCCGGTGGCCGGGCCGCCTACCGCGGCCTGGTCCAGGTCATGGAGGGCGCCACCAACTCCGCGAACTCCGTGGTGTGCGACGCCCTGCTGGTGGACACCATCTCGCGTTCGGACACCTACCCGTACATCGACATCCGCGAGGACGACGCCACCCTGGGCCACGAGGCCACGGTGTCCAAGGTCTCCGAGGAGCAGCTCTTCTACCTGATGAGCCGCGGGCTGTCCGAGACCGAGGCGATGGCGATGATCGTGCGCGGCTTCATCGAGCCGATCTCCCGCGAACTGCCGATGGAGTACGCCCTGGAACTGAACAAGCTGATCGAACTGCAGATGGAAGGATCGGTAGGCTGAGCGTGGCACAGACTGTCAACACTGCCCCGGAAGAAATCGACGCGGACGGCGCCGGCGTGCCCGTCATCCCCGGGATGGGGGAGGAGGGCGAGAAGCTCTCCGGCGAGGTGGCCGCGGCCAGCGCCGAGGGTCATGCCTCGCACACCGTTCCCTCGGAGCGGCAGGCCGCCGTCGGCTCGTCCCGTGCGGACCGTCGGTCCAGCTACGAGCTGGCCGACTTCGCCGTGCTGACCGGCCGTGAGGAGGACTGGCGGTTCACCCCGCTGGACCGCCTGGCCGGCCTGCACCTGCCCGACGGCGACACCGGCCGGCTGACCGGCCCCGCCCCCACCGTGGAGGTCGGCCCCGTCGAGGGCGTCACCGTCGAGACGGTCTCCCGTGACGACGAGCGCCTGGGCGCGGCCCTGACCCCGGACGACCGCGTCTCCGCCGCCGCCTGGGCGTCCTTCGCCGAGGCGACCGTGGTGACGATCGGCGCCGACGTCGAGGCCGGCACCCCGGTGCGCATCGACGTCACCGGTTCCGGGACCGAGGCCTCCGCGCAGCACCTGCTGCTCGTCGCCGAGCCGAACTCCCGCGCCGACGTCGTCATCACCCACCGCGGCAGCGCCGTGGTCAGCCAGAACGTCGAGTTCGACGTGCGCGAGGGCGCCGGGCTGAACGTCACCTCGATCCAGGCCTGGGACGGGAACGCCGTGCACGCCTCCGCCCAGCAGGCGAAGGTGGCCAAGGACGCCTCGTTCAAGCACGTCACCGTCACCTACGGCGGCTCATTGGTGCGCCTGACCCCGACCGCCCGCTTCGCCGGGACCGGTGGCGAGGCCGAGATGTACGGCCTGTACTACGCCGACGCCGGCCAGCACCTGGAGCAGCGCCTGTTCGTGGACCACGCGGTCCCGAACTGTAGCTCCAACGTGCTCTACAAGGGCGCCCTGCAGGGCCAGGACGCCCGCGCCGTGTGGATCGGCGACGTGCTGATCCGCAAGGACGCCGAGGGCACGGACAGCTACGAGAAGAACCAGAACCTCGTCCTCACGGACGGCACCCGGGTGGACTCGGTGCCGAACCTGGAGATCGAGACCGGACTGATCGAGGGCGCCGGGCACGCCTCGTCGACCGCCCAGTTCGACGACGAGCAGCTGTTCTACCTGATGGCCCGCGGCATCCCGGAGCAGGAGGCCCGTGAGCTGGTGCTGCGCGGCTTCCTCAACGAGATCATCCAGAAGATCGGCATCGACGACGTCGAGGAGGCCCTCACGGCGCAGATGGAGGCCGAGCTGCAGGTGGCACATCGCTGATGGCCGCCGGTCAGCGCGTGTGCGCCACGGACGAGATCGG
>DATBUG010000090.1:0-9263 GCA_036516315.1 Citricoccus sp. | reverse complement strand
CTCGAACGCGTCCTGGCGGTACGGCACCCGGTGGCGCGGTGCCGTCACCGTGGCCAGTCGGCGCTGGATCCGGCGCACCTTCCCGTAGTCCTCCCGCATGTTCAGCCGGGGTGCCGCGAACAACCCCAGGGCGGCCCGGGCGAGCCGGTTCACGGGCGGTCCTGGGGCACGGCGGTACGGGGATCCATGACTCCAGCGTAGGGCGGTCCCGCGTGAAAGGAGACGTGGGCCCGCGTCGATGGCGTGCTCCCCTCGTCAGCGCAATGTGTTACCTGGGGTGGTTGTGGATGTCACGTGCCCGAAATACGGTGCTGTCAGGCTTGATATATCAGTCGTCGTCACGAAAGGCCCGCTCATGTCGGCACCCCCTGCCACCAGCACCAAGATGTCCACCGCCGAGCGCTCCGGCACCCTTCGGGTCCTCACCTATGCCGGGGCGATCATCGCCTTCCTCATCGGATCGGGTTTCGCCACCGGCCAGGAGATCCTGCAGTACTTCACGTCCTACGGCTACTGGGGGATCGCCGGCACCGGGCTGCTCGTCCTGTTGCTGATGACCTACGTGTGCGTGGAGTTCTTCGTGGTGGGCCAGGCCCGGCGGTTCGACCGCCCCTCGCGCATCTTCCACTACTACTGCGGGCGGTACCTGGGGACCTTCTTCGACTACTTCTCCATCCTCTTCGTCTTCCTGTCCTTCACCGTGATGGTCTCCGGTGCCGGCGCGCTCTTCGAGGAGCACTACGGGCTGTCCAGGTACGCCGGCGGGATCGGTCTGGCGGTGGCCGTGGGCGTCACGGTGTGGTTCGGGCTCAAGAGCGTGGTGGACGTGATCGGCAAGGTTGGGCCCCTCATCGTGGCGATCGCGGTCGGCCTCGGGGTGCTCGGCATCGTGCGCAATCCGGAGGGGGTCGTGGACGGGGTGGCTTTGCTGCCGCAGCTGGAACTCACGCAGGCCTCCACCAACTGGTTCATGGCCGGGCTGTCCTACGTGGGCTTCTGCATGCTGTGGCTGGCGGCCTTCCTGACCGCCCTGGGCACGAACGCCCGCAGCCGGCGGGAGGCGGCCCGCGGAGGCGCGCTCGGCGCCGTCGCCTTCTCCCTGGCCTGCATCGTCGTGGCGCTGGGCCTGCTGGCGAACGTCGAGGCCGTGGCCGGGACGCAGATCCCCATGCTGTTCCTCGCCGCCGAGGCCGCCCCGTGGCTGGCCACCGGGTTCGCGGTGATCATCCTGGCCGGGATCTACACCACGGCGGTGCCGTTGCTGTGGACCGTGTCCTCCCGGTTCTTCGCGGACACCAGCCGCCCCTACAAGTACCTCACCCTCGGGCTGGCGGTCCTGGGGACGCTGATCGGCCTGGTCCTGCCGTTCGACCAGATGGTCAACATCGTCTACGTCGTCAACGGTTACGTCGGAATCCTGCTGCTGGCGCTGATGCTCGTCAGGACCGTGACCCGCACCGTCCGGCGTCAGCCGTTGTGACCGGTCCGGTCGCGCAGGCGGGATGCCGCGGGGGTCATCCCGCCCCGAGGAAGACCGCTCCCAGGGCGGCGCCGGCCACGGTGTTCGTCACCGCGAGCCCGCCGAGCACCGCCGGCACGGGCGCCGGTCCGGTCAGTGCACTGCGCGCCAGGCCCAGGGCCACCACCGCGCCGGCGAGGGCTGCCGCACCCAGGGACCAGAAGTCCGCGGCGGACCGGCCCGCGGTGCCCAGGACGGTATAGGCCGCCAGGTGCACGGCGGTGGCCGCCGTCCCGGCCAGCAGGGCGGACACCAGTACGCGGGCCGTGGTCCCCGCCCGGGTGAGCAGGAACGCGGCCCCGAGCACCGCTAGCACCGCAAGCAACGCGGTCAGCCGCGCCAGGTCCTCGGCTCCGGCCGGGACGGGACGGACGAGCGCCAGGGGAGCGACGGCGAGCGCGGCCAGGTTCACCGCCGCCAGGGCGAGGGCCGCCGGGGACGTCATCGCGCCGTGCGTGCGCCGGCCGGCGGGAGCGTCCGGGGAAGGGACCGGATGGGGACCGGGGCGCGCGACGGCGGCAGGACGGGCGGGCGAGGAGACGGGGCGCATGCTTCCGAAAGCTACGCCCCTGGCCGGTCCGGCACATCCCCCGGCCGGGGTATTCCGGGTCATCCTCCGGGGTGATCCCGTGAGGTCCCGGAGGGACCCGGAGTCCCGGCTCCGGGAGTGCCCGGACCCCGGGCGGCGGGCCGCGGTCCGGTGCCGCAGCACGGTGGCACAGTACGGTGGCACCGGACCGTGGCGCAGTACGGTGGGACGGACGGGTCGGGCCGCCCCGGCCGATGACCCAGGACAGCCGATGACTCAGAACAGGGGTACCACGATGAAGGCCGTTGTCATGTACGGCGCGGGGGATGTCCGCGTCGAGACCGTCGCCGACCCGTCCATCCTGGAACCGACGGACGCGATCATCCGCACCGTCCGCTCCTGTGTCTGCGGGTCGGACCTGCACCCGTACCACACCATGCCCGCGGCCCAGGAGGGCAGCCCGATGGGCCATGAGGTCATCGGGGTCGTGGAGGAGACCGGTCCGGCCGTGACGACGCTGCGGCCCGGAGACTTGGTGATCTCGTCCTTCACCTTCCAGGACAACACGTGCGTGCACTGCCGTGAGGGCTTCCACGTCTCCTGCCTGCACGGCGGGTTCTTCGGCGCCCAGGGCATCGGGCTGCAGGCGGAGTACGTGCGGATCCCGCAGGCGGACGGCACCCTCGTGGTGGTGCCCGGGGTGGACGAGACCGGCAACGGTTCCGAGGACCTGCTCGCCGGCCTGCTCTCGCTCTCCGACGTCTACCTGACCGGGTACCACGCCGCCCACATGGGACGGGTGGATCCGGGGACCACCGTCACCGTCATCGGTGACGGCGCCGTCGGCCTCTCGGCGGTGCTCGCCTGCCGGCAGCGCGGGGCCGAGCGGATCGTCCTCATGGGCCGGCACCCAGCACGCACCGGGCTGGGGGAGCAGTTCGGCGCCACCGACGTCGTCGCCGAGCGCGGCGAGGAGGGGATCGAGCGCGTCCGCGAGCTCACGGACGGACAGGGCACCCACGTGGTCATCGAGGCGGTGGGACACCTGCCGGCCCACGAGCAGGCCGTCGGCATCGTGCGGCCGGGCGGCACCATCTCCCGGGTCGGCGTGCCCCAGTTCGCGGAGGCGCCGCTCGGCGGCCGGCTGTTCCGGCACAGCATCACCCTGACCGGGGGGACGGCCCCGGTCAGGGCCTACATCGAACGGGAACTGCCCGGGGTGATCTCGGGGGAGATCACCCCGGGCAGGGTGTTCGACCGGTCCCTGGCCCTGGGCCGGGCACCCGAGGCCTACGCGGCCATGGACGCCCGCGAGGCGCTCAAGGTGATGCTCGTGCCGTGAGGCACGGGGGCCGGGTCAGTTCGACATCGCCGGGACGCGCGACTGCGCGAGGTGCTCCTGCACCGCGGTCCGCAGGATGCCCAGGCCGCGCTGCAGGACCTCGTCCTCGGTGGTCAGCGGCGCGAAGACCTTGATCACCTCGTCGTAGGGACCGGCCGCCTCGATCAGCAGCCCGTGGTCGACGCACCGGCGCCGGATGTCCGCCGAGACGTCCTCGTCGCGGACGTCGAGGCCCTGCATCATGCCCCGGCCCTTGACGCGGGAGCCGGGCACCAGTTCCGCCATCTCCAGCAGGGCCTCGCGGACCATGGCGGAGCGGCGGGCGACGGTCTCGGCGAACTCGCCCGAGGCCCAGAACTTGCGCACCGCGACCTCGGCGGTGATGAAGGCGTGGGCGTTGCCGCGGAAGGTGCCGTTGTGCTCCCCGGGCAGCCACTGGTCGAGCTCCGGGCGGATCAGCACGATGGACATGGGCAGTCCGAAGCCGGACAGGGACTTGGACAGCACCACCATGTCCGGCTGCACGCCGAACTCCTCGAAGCTGAAGAAGGTCCCGGTGCGGCCGCAGCCGGCCTGGATGTCGTCGATGATCAGCTGGGCACCGTGCTCGGCGGCCAGGGCCGCGATACGGCGCAGCCACTCGGGGGAGGCGGCGTTGAGCCCGCCCTCGCCCTGGACCGTCTCGAGGATGATGGCCGCCGGGGCGTCGACGCCGCCGGAGGGGTCCGCCAGCATCCGGGCCAGCATCTCGGCGGTGTCCACGTCCTCGCCGTGGTAGCCGTCGTAGGGCAGGCGGGTGACGCTGTGCAGGCCCTGCCCGGTCATCCGGTGGTGCCGGTTGCCCGTGGCCGCGAGGGCCCCGGCGCTGCCGCCGTGGAAGGCGTTGGTGAAGGCGATGACGTTGTGGCGGCCGGTGACCTTGCGGGCCAGCTTCAGTGCCGCCTCCACCGCGTTGGCTCCCGTGGGACCGGTGAACATCACCCGGTAGTCCATCCCGCGTGGGGCGAGCACGAGGTCCTGGAAGGCGGTGAGGAAGCCCGCCTTGGCGTGGGTGTGCAGGTCCAGGCCGTGCGTGATCCCGTCGCCGGCGATGTACTCCATCAGGGCAGCCTTCATGTCAGGGTCGTTGTGCCCGTAGTTCAGCGCGCCGGCGCCGGCGAGGAAGTCGATGTACTCGTGGCCCTCGCCGTCGTACAACAGGCTGCCGACGGCGGTGTTCAGCACGTGCGGGAATGAGCGGCAGTAACTACGGACCTGGGATTCGCGTTCGGTGAAGACGTCGTGCTGTTCGGACACGGAATTTCCTTCCACTGGGGGAGCCCTCGACGGTGGTGGGACGTGGGGCGGGGGCAGACCTCACGGTCAGTACCACCGTATGGACGGCCCCAGGCAGGCACATGGGTGGGCCCCACTCGTCCGGCACGTGGGCGGCCGCAGGCCCGGGGATGGCGGGCCAGGGCCCCGCTGGAACACCGCGTCCCGGCGCGCCGCGGCGCCCGGAACGGGTGTCCGGGAGTGCGCCACGGGCCGATCCCAGTAGCCCGCGGGTACCGCACGCGTGGAACACGCAGGGGACCGGAGGCAATCGAGTACCCGTCACGGATCTGCCCACCTCACAGGCTCCATACCGTTGAAGGGAAGCTGTGGCCGACCTGTGGTCACGGCGCCGTCTCACTCAAGACCCCCTAATGAGCAGAAGCATGAGGCATTGATGGCTCCGGAAGAGATATCCACGACCGCCGCGGACGTCACGGACACGTTGACGCACACCCGCGGACCGGCACACCGGGCGGCTGGTCCGCTCCTGTTGACCTCCCCCGACGACCAGAGCGTCCGCTGGCGCCCGGGTGAGCGCATGGAGGACCTGTTCGAGGAGCAGTGCGACGCACTGGCCATGCGCGGACGCGCGGACCAGCTGGCCGTCGACACGGGCGACCGGTCCCTGACCTACGGGCAGCTGGACGCCATGGCGAACCAGCTGGCCCGGTACCTGCTGGCCGACGGCGCGAAGGCCGGCGACCGCATCGCCCTGTTGTTCGACCAGGCCATCTGGTCCTACGCCGCGATGCTGGCCGTGCTGAAGATCCGGGCGGCCTACGTGCCGCTCGACGCCGGCTTCCCGTCCGACCGCATCGGCTACATCATGGAGGACTCCGGGTGCACCCGGGTCCTGACCCTGAACCACCTGATGCCCGTGCTGCCCGAGACCAGCGTCATCGCCCTGACGCTGGACACCGAGGTCGCGCTCATCAAGTCGCTGCCCGGGGGGCGTCTCGCCGAGGGGGAGAAGCCGGAACCGGTCGAGGACCTGGCCTACATCATCTACACCTCCGGCTCCACCGGCCGGCCCAAGGGCGTGGCCATCGAGCACCCGAGCATCTGCAACTTCATCCGGGTGGCCGCGGAGGTCTACGGTTACGAGACCGAGGACCGGGTCTACCAGGGCCTGACGATCGCCTTCGACTTCTCGGTCGAGGAGATGTGGGTGCCGTGGATGGTCGGTGCCACCCTGGTGCCCAAGCCGAGCTCGGTCAGCCTGCTGGGCGCCGACCTCGAGGAGTTCCTGGTCAAGAACCGCATCACCGCCATGTGCTGCGTGCCCACCCTGCTGGCCACGATCGAGGGCGAACTGCCGGACATGCGGTTCCTGCTGGTCTCCGGCGAGGCCTGCCCCCGGGACCTGGCCGAGCGGTGGCACCGTCCGGGCCGTCGCTTCCTGAACGTCTACGGCCCCACCGAGGCCACCGTGACCGCCACCATGGAGGTGCTGCAGCCCGGCAAGCCGATCACCCTCGGCCAGCCCCTGCCGACCTACACCACCATGATCCTGGACCCGGAGGAGCCGCGTGCCCTCGCCCAGGGTGAGATGGGCGAGCTCGGCATCGCCGGCATCGGGGTCGCGGCCGGGTACCTCAACAACCCGGAGAAGACCGACGCGGTCTTCATCGACGACTTCCTGGACCTGCCGAACAACCCCTCCGGCAAGATCTACCGCAGTGGTGACCTCTGCCGGATCAACGAGGACGGGGAGATCGAGTACTTCGGCCGGATCGACACCCAGGTGAAGATCCGCGGCTACCGGATCGAGCTGTCCGAGATCGAGTCCGTGCTGCTGCAGGTCCCGGGCATCGCCCAGGCCGTCGTGGACACCCACGAGCCCGCACCGGGCATGACGGAACTGGCCGCGTACTACACGCTGCGCAGCGACGTCTCCTCGCTCGACCCCGTGCTGATCCAGGACGAACTGCGCGAGCGGCTGCCGGGTTACATGGTGCCGGCCTACTACGAGCAGCTCGAGACGATGCCGATGCTGCCCAGTGACAAGGCCGACCGCAAGAGCCTGCCGGTCCCGACCAACCGCCTGGGCGCCGCCGCCAACGTCGAGTACGTGGCGCCGGAGACCGGGACGGAGCGGGCGCTGGCCGAGCAGCTGGCCGGCGTCCTGGGAATGTCCGAGATCTCCGTCGAGGCACACCTCTTCGAGGAGCTCGGAGTCAACTCCCTCACCGTGGCGCGGTTCTCCGCCGCCCTGCGCCGGCACACCGACCTGCCGCCGATCGGTGTCCAGGACATCTACCAGGCGCCCACGCTGCGCCGGCTCGCGGCCACGCTCGAGACCGGCACGGGGACCGGGGCCGCCACCTGGGCCGACCCCTACGAGGTGCCGAACGCCCGGCGCGCCACGACCTTCGACTTCGTGCTCACCGGCGTCCTGCAGGCCGTCATCGCCCTGGCCTACTCCGGGACGATGATGTTCACCCTGGTGGCCGGGTACGAATGGGTCATCCTCGGCAACGGGTTCCTCGAGCTCTGGGGCCGGTCGGTGGCCTTCACCCTCGGCTTCGTCCTGTTGCTCTGCGGCGCGCCGATCGCCCTGAAGTGGCTGATCATCGGCCGGTGGAAGGAACAGCACATACGCATCTGGAGCCTGGCCTACGTCAGGTTCTGGTTCGTCAAGGCCCTGGTGCAGATGAACCCCATGGCCGTCTTCGTCGGCACCCCGGTGCTGCCGTTCTACCTGCGCCTGCTCGGTGCCAAGGTCGGGTCCAACGTGACCCTGCTCGGCTGGCGACTGCCGGTGTGCACGGACCTGATCACGATCGGTGACAACACCGTGATCCACAAGGAGACCCACCTGCTCGGGTACCGCGCCTACCAGGGCTGGATCCAGACCGGCCGCATCACCCTCGGCCGCAACGTCCACGTCAGCGAGAAGTGCGTGCTGGACATCCACACCGCCATGGAGGACGGCGCCCAGCTGGGCCACACCTCCTCCCTGCAGCGCACGCAGACCGTCCCCGCCGGTGAGAGCTGGCACGGGTCCCCGGCCGTCCCCGCGACCGTGAAGTACCAGCGGGCCGAGCCGATGCCCACGACCTGGCTGCGCCGGTTCACCTACGGCCTGAGCGCCTTCCTCACCAACGTGGTGGTCTTCGCACCCCTGCCCCTGGTGGTCATCGCCCTGCTGCTGCCTCCGTACCTGGAGACCGGTCACTTCAACCCGGCCAACCCCGCGTTCTACGCCGACCTGGCCCTGGTGGCCCTCGTGATCGTCATCGGCGGTCTGCTGGCCCTGCTGCTGGTGGCCACCACCGTGCCGCGGTTGCTCAACAAGCTCCTGACCCCGGGCCGGACCTACCCGCTGTACGGCATGCACTACGCGGTGCACCGCGCGATCTTCTTCCTCACGGACGTCTTCCCGCTGATGCACCTGACCGCGGACAGCTCGCTCGTGGTGCACTACCTGCGCCTGCTGGGCTACAAGCAGCCCGACCTGGAGCAGACCGGGTCCAACTTCGGCCCCGAGATCACGCACGAGAACCCCTACCTGACCACGGTGGGGTCCGGGACGATGGTCTCCGACGGGCTGTCGATCATGAACGCGGAGTACTCCGGCACCTCCTTCCGGGTGATGCCGGTGACCATCGGCGCGAAGAACTTCTTCGGCAACGACGTCCCGTACCCGGCCGGTGCGCGCACCGGTGACAACGTCCTGTTCGGCAGCAAGACCCTGGTGCCGATCGACGGCGAGATCCGTGAGAACGTGGGCCTGCTGGGCTCCCCGCCCTTCGAGATCCCGCGCACCAGCGATCCGAAGGACGCCGCCCTGCGGATCGACTCGCCGGAGGGCATCCGGGAGGGACTGCGCGGAAAGAACCGCCACAACGCCATGACGATCGTGCTCTTCCTGCTCAGCCGCTGGGTCCTGGCCTACGCCGGCCTGCTGGCCGCGGTCGTGGTGGTGGGCCTCTACCCCGAGATCACCGGTCTCGGACTGCTGGTGGGCGTGGTCGGTTACTTCACCTTCTTCATGCTGTTCGCCATCCTGTGCGAGCGGGCCGTCTACGGGTTCAAGCGCATGGAGCCGACGAAGTGCTCGATCTACGACGTCCGCTTCTGGCGGCACGAACGGTTCTGGCGCTTCATCAACTACCCGCTGCCGGCACTCGACGGCACGCCGTTCAAGCCGATGTTCTGGCGCCTGTACGGGGTGCGGATGGGCAAGCGCGTCTACGACGACGGCTGCGTCATCCCCGAGAAGACGCTGGTCACGATCGGCGACGACGTCACGCTCAACAACGACAGCATCGTCCAGTGCCACTCGATGGAGGACGGACTGTTCAAGCTGGACGCCATCAACATCGGCAACGACGTCACGATCGGTGTCTACATCTACCTGCACTACGACGTCGAGATGGGTGACGGGTCGGTCCTGGAGCCGGACGCCTTCCTGATGAAGGGCGCACGGGTCCCTGCCGGCACCCGGTACGGCGGCAACCCCGCCCAGGAGATCGGTCCGGTCCGGGCGACCGTCGATGCCTAGACCGGACCTGTCACAGGGTCGGCCACCGCGCCGGCGGCGGCGGACGCGC
>DATBUG010000089.1:0-4016 GCA_036516315.1 Citricoccus sp. | reverse complement strand
GTACCGAGTGGTGGCGGCCTCCTCGCGGCGGCCGTACGAGGAGGGGCCGCCGCCGTTCCGGCGTCCCTTGCCTCCGTGGCCCCCAAGGGCCCCGCCCCTGCCGCCCTTGCCGTGGCGGGACCGGCCCCGCGGCCCGCCGCGGTACGGGTTCCGGCCTGGCCGGCCCCAGTCGCTGCGTTCCTCGCGCCGCCGCTGCTCCTCGGCCAGGCGCGCCAGCTCCGGATTGAGCACGAGCTGGCCGGAGGGCTGGTCCGCGCCGGGGTCCGGGATCTCCGTGGGGTCCTGCACCGGGGTGCCCGCGCCGATCTCGTCGAAGGCGACCTCGGTGGCGAACAGGTCGTACAGCCGGTTGCCGGCCATGACGTACTGCCACAACGGCACCGGCCGGTGCTCCGAGACCACCACGGCCGTCGATCCCCGCACGGTGTCCAGCCAGGCCCCGAACTCCTCGGCGTTGGACACGGTGGCGGACAGGGAGACCAGCTGCACGTGCTCGGGCAGGTGGATGATGACCTCCTCCCACACCGCGCCCCGGAACCGGTCGGCGAGGTAGTGCACCTCGTCCATGACCACGAACCCCAGGTTGGTCAGCGTGTCGGAGTCCGCGTAGAGCATGTTGCGCAGCACCTCGGTGGTCATGACGACCACCTCGGCGTGGGAGTTGATGGAGGTGTCCCCGGTGAGCAGGCCGACCCGCTCCGCGCCGTAGGTCGCCACCAAATCCTGGTACTTCTGGTTGCTCAGCGCCTTGATGGGGGTGGTGTAGAACGCCTTCTGGCCAGCCGCCAGGGCCAGGTGGATGGCGAACTCGCCCACCACGGTCTTCCCGGCGCCCGTGGGAGCGGCCACGAGGACCCCGTTGCCGGCCTCGAGCTCACGGCAGGCCTGGTGCTGGAAGTCGTCCAGCGGGAAGCCCAGTGTGGCGGTGAACCGGCCCAGTTCCGTCTTCGCCTCGGCGGCCCGCCTGCGGGCTGCGGCGTACCGCTCCGCGGGGCTCGGCTGGCCGGTGGTGTCGTCCGCGGAAGGTGCCATGGCACCAGCCTAGGACATGGCCCCGGGGCCGGTCCCCTAGAGCTCCTCCAGGGGCGTCGGCCCGGCGCGGAGGTAGTCCTCGTGGTCCTGCTCGGCCCGGGCGGCCCGCTTGGCGCGGCGCCGGTCATTGACCAGGCAGATGGCGATGGCCAGGCCGAACAGCAGCACGAGCGGCACGGCCAGGTAGAACATGGTCATCGCGTCCGAGCCGGGGGCGGCCAGTGCGGCGATGAGCGCGATGAGGAAGACGGTGATGCGCCAGTGCTTGAGGATCTGCCGGCCCTTGAGCACGCCGATCATGTTCAGCCCGACCAGCACCACCGGCAGCACGAGGGCCACGCCGAAGGCGAGGAACAGCCGCAGCACGAAGGGGATGTAGACGTCCGCGGTGATGACGTTCGCCGTGCCCTCCGGGGACAGGCCCACGAAGAACTGCACCGCCTCCGGCAGCACCAGCCAGCCCAGGGCCACCCCTAGCACGAACAGCGGGACGGCCGCGGCGATGAACCCGAGGGCGTAGCGCTTCTCCTGCTTCTTCAGCCCGGGCACCACGAAGGCCCACAGCTGGTACAGCCAGACCGGGCTGGAGAGCACCAGGCCCACGAACAGGGCGACCTGGAGCATGATGTCGAAGGGCTGGCCCACAGCGCTGAAGGCCACCGTGACGATCCGCCCCTCGTCCGAGAGGCGGTGCACCGGGTCGATCAGGGCCGAGAAGAACGGCTGGTAGACGACGAAGCCGGCGATCGCTCCGAGCAGCAGCGCGATGCCGGCGACGATCAGCCGGTTGCGCAGCTCCCGCAAATGGTCCTTGAGTGGCATCTGCCCGTCGGGACTCTTCGGTCTCCTGCGCACGATGCGGGTACGCCGGCCGCGGCCGGCCTGGGACGCGGTCGACATGGACTGCGGACCGCCGGGTTACTTCTGGTCGTCGGACCCGGTCGGACGGTGCTCACCGGCGCGGCGGGCGTCACCGCCGTCGACGATGCGTCCCTCGACCGGATCGGAACCGTCCCGGGACGCACCGCGGCCCGAGGGATCCTCGTCCTTCATCTGCTTGACCTCCGACTTGAAGATCCGCATCGACTGCCCGAGGTTGCGGGCCATGGCAGGCAGCTTGGGTGCCGCGAACAGCAACAGCACCAGAGCGATGATGATGACGAGCTGCCATCCCTGGAGTCCGGCGAACATGGGGACTTCCTTTCGGTAGAGCGTTTCGAGTCTACGCCACCCGAGGGGCCCGGGCGCCCGCTACGCGGTGTCGTATCCGGCACGGGCCCGGCGCAGCCACTCCGTCACCGCGTCCACCAGGGAAGCCGGTGACAGGACCCGGTAGTCACCGCCGTGGCGGGCGGCCTGGGCCCGGGCGTGGTCGTCGGAGGCGAGGCGGACCTCGGCCACCACCGAGCCGTCCGGCAGCGTGGCCGTGCGCTCGGGCCGGTAGCCGTCCGCCAGGTCCCGGATGCGGTGGGCGAAGAGCACGTGGGCCGTGGTCTCGCTGCCGTGCTGCCGGAACAGGGGACCCTCCAGGTCGGCCGCGCGCCCGGCGTGGATCTCGCCAGTGGCGCGGACCTCGGCGATCCGGTCGATGCGGAAGTTGCGCAGGCCCTGCTGTTGACGGCACCAGGCCTGGAGGTAGCCGTGGCCGTCCTGGGTGGTGATCCGCAGGGGCTCCACCTCGCGCCGGGTGCGCTCGTCGCGGCCGACGGCGTGGTAGGTGATCTCCAGCACCCGCCGTTCCCGGACGGCCTCGTGCAGGCGTCCGGCCAGCTCGGCGTGCGGACCGAAGTCGAAACGCGCGTTGATCCCCTCAGCCGCCTGCTGCACCTCGGGACCGGAGACGGCCTGGATCTTGGCCAGGGCGGACTCGGTCGCAGCCCGCTCCGCGGCGGTGAGCCCCGGGATGCCGGCGGAGGCGCGCAGGCCGGTCACGAGGGCCGCCGCCTCGGGGACGCTGAGGCGCAGCGGACCGGAGAGGTCGTCGGCCTGGCGGATGTGCACCACCCCGTCCTGGTCCTCCACGTCGAACTGCTCCCCCGCGAAGTACCGTTCGGGCATGCCGCAGAACTGCAGCTCCGTGAGGATCTTGTCCAGCTCCGGATCGGTGACGCCGAGGCGCTCGGCCAGTTCGGGCCGGGGCATGCCGCCGCGCTGGTTGATGAGCCCGACGATGTCCACCATGGCCGCGACCTTGTCCCGGTCGCTGCGGCGGTTCCGCCGCCGGCGCGGGGCGGACAGCTCGTAGTCGGGGGCCGGGGCCCCGTGCGCTGCGAGGGCGCCGTCCAGCAGCCGCACGACGGCGTCGCGCATCGGGGCCTGTCCGGGCACCCGGGCTGCCGGCCCGGCGGCCGCGATGGTCCCGGCCAGCTCGCCGGGACGGGTGTAGGTGAGGGTGAGCCGGTCCCAGCCGTCCTCGGTGGTGCCGGTGACCTCGGCCCCGAGGCGCAGGCCGACGCCCCGCCCGGGACGCACCAGCAACTCGACCGTGGCCGGGGCGCGTTCGCCCGAGATGACGTCGTGGACCGCCTGCAGGTCGAACTCCGCCGGGCGCCGCGGCGCGGGGCGGTCCCGCGCGGTCACCGGCCCCGGCTCGGATTCAATGCGCGTCAGGCGGAAGGTGCGCTGGGCCTGCCGGTCCAGGTCCCAGCCGACGAGGTACCACGTGCCGGTGGGGTTGGTCAGGGCCCAGGCCCGCACGGTCCGCCGCTGGGGTGCGCCGCCGCCGGCGGTGCGGTAGTCGAAGGAGATGACCTCCTGCTCTCGGACCGCCTCGGCCAGGGCCGTCAGGGTCCGGTCCGCGTCGGCCAACCGGGCGCCGAAGGCCTCGTGGTCCGAGGCGGTGGCGGCCCGGAGCCAGTCCTCACCGGCGTCGAGCCGGCCGAGGGCCCGGACCACGGCGCGGTCGGCGTCGGAGCCCCGCCAGGCCGAGCGCGCACGCATCAGGGCCAGGCGCTCGTCGTTGGTGAAGTCGACGTGCGGCAGGT
>DATBUG010000088.1:0-4084 GCA_036516315.1 Citricoccus sp. | reverse complement strand
GTCGCAGACGGCGTGCGCGACCACGTCACCGTCGGAGTGGCCGGACAGTCCGGGCTCGCCGGGCCAGTGCAGGCCCGCCACCCACAGCGGGCGGTCCTCACCGGCCTCGGCGAAGGCATGCACGTCGGTCCCGATCCCGGTGCGCGGCAGGGCGGCGGGACGGTGGTCGGTCATCGATCCTCCTGCAGCAGGGCCCTGGCCAGCACCAGGTCCAGGGGCGTGGTCACCTTGAAGCCGCGTGGGTCGCCGGACACCACGGCCACCCGGTGTCCCGCGGCTTCCATCACCATGGCGTCGTCGGTGAGCCCCGGCCCCCCGGCGGCTGCCCGGTGCGCGGCCTCGAGCGCGGTCAGGTCGAACCCCTGGGGCGTCTGGACGGCGCGCAGGGCCGTCCGGTCGGGAGTGCCCGTGACCCACTCGGGCCCAGCCTGCGCGCCGGGCGCCGGCCCGGCGCCCGAGGCGGCGTCCTGCCCGGCACCCCCTGACTCGTCTCTTGTCTCGCCCCCTGTCTCGCCGTCGGGCTCGGAGTCGGGGTCGGCCGGGGCCTGCCCGGGGGGAGCGACGGTCTTGATGGTGTCCACCACCGGCACCCCGGGCACGACGGCGGTGGCCCCGGACCGCAGGGCCTCGGCCACGGCGCGGAAGACCGGCGGTGGTACGAAGGGGCGGGCGGCGTCGTGGACGAGAACGGCCTGGCGGCGGAACGGGCCGCCCGAGGGATCGGAGGCCCCGGCCCGGATGGCCGCGAGCCCGGCGCGCACGGAGTCGGACCGCTCGGCGCCACCGGGGACGCACTCCACCGGCAGCCCCAGCCGGTTGGCGGCCCGGCGGCAGACGTCCTCGAGTGGTTCCGCCGCGGCGGCGTCGGCGGGCACCACGACCACGATCGCGGCCGGGTCCAGCGCGCCGGCCTGCGCAGCCCGGGCCACGGACTCCAGGCAGTGCTCGAGCATGCTGCGGCCGTCCCCGAGGTCCACGAGGGCCTTGTGCCGGCCGGCCTGCAGGCGGGTTCCGCTGCCGGCGGCCACGATCAACAGCGTGGTGCGCATGGTGGTCAGTCTAGGTCCGGCGCAGGGCGCGCGAGCGGAGCGCAGCACCGAGCCGCGACCCAGCGGTCACCGTCACCGACCCCCGGCCGGAGCTCAGGCGGCGAGCGTCTCGTCCAGCAGCAGGGCGGCCTGGTCCTCGGAGGTCTTCTTGGCCAGCGCCAGTTCCGAGACCAGGACCTGGCGGGCCTTGGCCAGCATGCGCTTCTCTCCCGCGGACAGGCCACGGTCCTGGTCACGGCGCCACAGGTCACGCACGACCTCGGCGACCTTGATGACATCGCCGGAGGCGAGCTTCTCCAGGTTGGCCTTGTAGCGACGGGACCAGTTGGTGGGTTCCTCCGTGAACTCCGCCTGCAGGACGCGGAAGACCTCTTCGAGGCCCTCACCGTCCACGATGTCCCGTACCCCGACCAGGTCCACGTTCTCCGCGGGCACCTCGATGGTCAGGTCGCCCTGGGCCACCTTCAGCTTGAGGTACATCTTCTCTTCGCCCTTGACGGTGCGCATCTTGATCTCCTCGATCCGGGCTGCACCGTGGTGGGGGTAGACGACAGTTTCTCCGACCTCAAAAACCATGTGAGTGGTCCCCTTTCACTCCGATCGAGTCTACCACGTCACATTTCACGGCGGCCCGTCCCGCCCGGCGCCCCGGGACAGGCGGTGCACGTTTCGGGTTGTCAATCATTTTTCGGGTCAGTTTCTGAACAGGTTGCCGATCAGTGCCCCGTCGGGTGTCCGGCCAGGCGTCTCAGCCCCGTCGCCCCTCGCGGCGGAAGCGCTCCACCACTGCCGTCATGGGCCGACGCCCGGCGGGGAGACGCGCGCCGGTACGGTAGTCTCGTGCCAGCGCCGCGTCCTGTCATCAGCCGTGCCGGAACGCACCGTGGATGACCCGGCGCGCCATAGCCCGCACCGAGGTCCGCACCCGAGGAGATCCACCGTGAAGCTCGCCGCCCGCAAGGCCCCCCGCAACGCCGCCGTGGCCGGCCTGGCTGCCGTCGCCCTGCTGGGCGCCACCGGCTGCAGCGCCATCAACCAGCAGGCCACCACCCTGCAGTACTCGCCGTCGGACGGGATCGTGGCCAACGTCGGCGACGCCGAGCTGCGCAACATCGCCCTGGTCACCAGCGGGCCGGACACCGAGGCCCGGTACATCGGCACCATCGCGGCGGACACCGCCGAGGACGACCTCGAGGTCGCCATCACGGTGGACGGCACCGAGACGCTCTTCTCCATCCCCGCCGGGGAGTCCCGCAAGCTCGAGGACCCCGCCAACGAGCAGGTCATCCCCAGCTCCGGCGGTTTCCCGGGCGGCATGGTCGAGGCCACCGTGGAGGTCACCGGCGGCTCCGAGACCGCCACCGAGCAGGTGGACATCACCATCCTGGACGGCACGCTGCCGGAGTACCGGCCCTTCGTGCCCGGCGGCGCGGACCCGAGCCCCACCGAGCACCTCTACCAGACCCCGGCCGCCGAGGAAGGCGGTCACTGACCCAGGCCCACCGGGCCACCGGTCAGCACTCGACGGCGAAGGGCCGGCACCGCACGGTGCCGGCCCTTCGTCGTATGGAGCTCAGGTCACGGCTCGAACTTGTACCCGAGTCCCCGCACGGTGACCAGGTGGCGGGGACTGGAGGGATCGGGCTCGATCTTGCCGCGCAGCCGCTTGACGTGCACGTCCAGGGTCTTGGTGTCCCCCACGTAGTCCGAACCCCACACGCGGTCGATGAGCTGGCCACGGGTGAGCACGCGCCCGGCGTTGCGCAACAGCATCTCCAGCAGTTCGAACTCCTTGAGGGGCAGCGCGACCTGCTCGCCGTTCACGGACACGACGTGACGCTCGATGTCCATCCGCACCGGTCCGGCCTGGACGGTGGAACTGATCAGCTCCTCGGGCTCACCCTGGCGGCGCAGCACCGCCCGGATGCGGGCGACCAGCTCGCGGGAGGAGTAGGGCTTGGTGACGTAGTCGTCCGCGCCGAGCTCGAGACCGACCACCTTGTCGATCTCCGAGTCCTTGGCGGTGAGCATGATGACCGGCACGTTGGAGCGCTGGCGCAGCTGGCGGCAGACCTCGGTCCCGGACTGGCCGGGAAGCATCAGGTCCAGGAGCACCAGGTCGGCCCCGGCGCGGTCGAACTCCACGATCGCCTGGTTCCCGTCGGCCACGACCTCGACCTCGAAGCCCTCCTTGCCGAGCAGGTAGGACAGCGGGTCGCTGAACGACTCCTCGTCCTCCACGATCAGAATCCGGCTCACGTCTGGGCTCCTTCCCCGGCGGCAGGTGCGGTGCCGCCCTGTGCATTCACTGACCTGCCGAGCTGCGCACCAGCGTCGGGTTCCATCTCCGGAAGGCGAACGGTGAACGTCGAGCCCCGGCCAGGCTGGGACCAGACGGTCACCTCCCCTCCATGGTTCGAGATTACATGTTTCACGATGCTCAGCCCGAGACCGGTACCGCCCGTCTGGCGCGAGCGGGCGGCGTCGATCCGGTAGAACCGCTCGAAGATCCGGTCCTGTTCCTCCTCGGGGATCCCGATGCCCTGGTCGGTGACCGATACCTGGGCCAGCCCGCGCACGGACTTCAGCCCCACGCCCACCGTGGTGCCGTCCGGGGAGTAGCGCACGGCGTTGTCGATGAGGTTGCGCAGGGCCGTCATCAGCTGGTCCGGGTCACCGTGCACGCGGGACTCGACGCGTCCGGCCACGCGGATGTCGATCTGGCGGGACTCCGCCTGGAGCCGAGACCGGTCCACCGCCTCGTTCACGATCCGGTTCAGGTCCACCGGCTGGCCCGCCCGGACGGTGTCCTTGGCCTGCAGCCGGGAGAGCTCGATGATGTCCTGCACCAACGCGGCCAGCCGCGCGGACTCCACGCCCAGCCGCCCGGCGAAGCGGTGCACGGCCTCCTCGTCGTCGGCGGCGTCGTCGATGGCCTCGGCCAGCAGGGAGATGGCCCCGACCGGGGTCTTGAGCTCGTGCGAGACGTTGACGACGAAGTCGTGGCGCATCGCCTCGGTGCGGGAGATCTCGGA
>DATBUG010000087.1:0-2837 GCA_036516315.1 Citricoccus sp. | reverse complement strand
CCGGCCGGGTCGTTGTCCTGGCTCCAGAGCTCCGGGGCGTCACGGTAGAGCATGTTCAGGTCCCGGACACACTTCATCAGGCCCTTGTGCTGCAGGTTCTCCGAGAGCCACCAATCCAGCCCGTGCGCTTCGTTCCACTCGGACTCCTGGCCGAACTCCGAGCCCATGAACAACAGCTGCTTGCCCGGGTGCGCCCACATGAACCCGTAGTAGGCGCGCAGGGACGCCAGCTGCTGCCAGCGGTCACCGGGCATCTTCCGCAGCAGCGATCCCTTGCCGTGGACCACCTCGTCATGGGAGAGCGGCAGGACGAAGTTCTCACTCCAGGCGTACACGAGCGAGAACGTCATCTCATTGTGGTGCCAACGCCGGTTGACCGGGTCCTCGGACATGTACTGGAGCGAGTCGTGCATCCAGCCCATGTTCCACTTCAGGCCGAACCCCAGCCCGTCCTGGTCGGTCGGGGCGGTCACGCCGGAGAAGGAGGTCGACTCCTCGGCCACCATCACGATGCCGGGGTTGCGCTTGTAGGCCGTGGCCGTGGCCTCCTGCAGGAAGCTGATCGCCTCCAGGTTGTGGTTTCCCCCGTGCACGTTGGGTACCCACTCCCCGTCCTTCCGGGAGTAGTCCAGGTACAGCATCGACGCCACGGCGTCCACGCGTAGCCCGTCGATGTGGAACTCCTCGAGCCAGTACAGCGCGTTGGCCACCAAGAAGTTCCGCACCTCGGTCCGGCCGAAGTCGAAGACCAGGGTGCCCCAGTCCGGGTGCTCCCCCTTGCGCGGGTCCGCGTACTCGTACAGGGGCGTGCCGTCGAACTTCGCCAGTGCCCACTCGTCCTTGGGGAAGTGCGCCGGCACCCAATCCAGCAGGACGCCGATCCCCGCCTGGTGCAGGCGGTCCACCAGGTACTTGAAGTCGTCCGGGCTGCCGAACCGGGAGGTCGGGGCGAAGTACCCGGTGACTTGGTATCCCCAGGACCCCCCGAAGGGATGTTCGGCCACGGGCATGAACTCCACGTGGGTGAACCCCTGCCAGGAGACGTACTCCACGAGCTGGTCCGCCATCTGGCGGTAGTCCAGTCCGGGGCGCCAGGACCCGGCGTGCACCTCGTAGATGCTCATCGGGCCGTCGTGCGGATCCGTGCTCCGGCGCCGTTCCATCCATGCGTCGTCCGTGAAGGCATACCGAGACTCCTCCACCCGTGACCCCGTGGCCGGGGGCACCTCGGTCCAGCGCGCCATCGGGTCGGCCTTGTCCCGCCAGTGCCCGTCCTGGCCGAGGATCGCGTACTTGTAGACGGTCCCGGCGCCGATCCCGGGGACGAAGATCTCCCAGATCCCCGAGTCGCCCATGGACCGCATCGCGTGCTGGCGCCCGTCCCAGCCGTTGAAGTCACCCTTGACACGCACCGCCTGCGCGTTCGGCGCCCACACGGCGAAGGAGGTCCCGGTGATCTCCCCCTGGGGCGAGGAGTAGTGCCGCACGCGGGCGCCCAGCACCGTCCACAGGGTCTCGTGCCGGCCCTCGCGGAACAGGTGCTGGTCCAGTTCGCCCACGGTGGGCAGGTACCGGTAGGGGTCGTCCTGTTCCGTGGCGTCCGCGCCGGGGAACGACACCAGGATCCGGTACCCCGGGGCGTGTCCGGGGTGCGTGGCCGGCGCCGTGCCGACCCAGACCCCCTCGTGCTCGTGGCGCAGCGGCACGACGGTGCCGTCATCGGTCCGCACGGACACCTCCTCGGCCAGGGGCCGCAGGACGCGGAAGGTCACGGTGCCGGCGTCGTCCAGGTGCGCGCCCAGGACCTCGTGCGGCTGGTGGTACCGGCCGTGCGCCACGGCGTCCAGCACCTCGGCGCGGAGGGGCAGCGGGGCGGCGGTCCCGCCCCCGGTCGCTCCGGTGGCCGGGCGTCCTGCCGCGCCGCCAGCGGTCGCCGCCGCGACGCCCGTCGAGGGGGTCCTGGCGCTGTCGTCGGTGTTGCGGTCCTGCTCGTCGTGCATGGTGTCCTCCCGGGGATCACGCTCGATGACTGTCTCCACCGTATCGGTCGCGGGCGCTTCCGCCACCCCGGCGGTCCCGGCCGTACTGGCCGTCTCTCGTTCCAGGGCCCTGCGGACCGCGGCGGCGGGCACCTCCACCCAGTCCGGCCGGTGGCGCAGTTCGTAGACGGTCTCGTACAGGGCCTTGTCCAGCAGCAGCGCGGTGAAGATCGTCGAGGAGGTGTCCACCGGTTCGCCCACGGTGCGGCCGTAGCCGTCCAGGAACGCCCGCTGCGTGCCGGCCGTCCACTCGGGGGTGCCCTCCAGGGCCCCGGCGTAGTCGAAGGACCGGAGCATGCCCACGACGTCGCGCAGCGGCAAGTCCCAGCCGGACCGGGCCTCGGCCTCCCGCAGGGGCTCGCCCTCGAAGTCCAGGACCGTCCACCGGGTGGCGGCGCCGGTGCCCGAGGCCAGGACCTGGCCGAGGTGGTAGTCGGCGTGGATCCGTTGCAGGGGCGGCAGCGCGGCGCCGGTGCGGGGCGTCCGCAGTGCCGCGACGACCTGATGCAGGCGGTCCGCCAGGTGCTCGCCCACCACCGCGGACGCCTCACGCCATCCCCACTCGATGCGGGAGGCCAGCTCGCTGAGCACCTGCGGGGCCTGCCCCTCCTCCTCGGTTGCGCCCTCCTCGGTGACAGGGCGTGTCCCCAGGGACTCGGCCAGGGCCAGGTGCAGCCGGCCGGTGGCCTCGCCGATGCCCCGTGCCTCGGCGAGGAAGTCGTCGCCGGCCCGGGCCGCGTCCGTCGCCACCCGCCAGGCGTCCCGGGAACCGGTGATGAACTCGCGCAGCACGCAGGC
>DATBUG010000086.1:0-5359 GCA_036516315.1 Citricoccus sp. | reverse complement strand
CAGCCCCGGCCGGACGCCGCGGAGCACGCTCCGCAGGGCTCCCGGCACCTCAGGCACCGGTGGTGGCCGGGCCGTCCTGCCCCGCGGTCCCCGCGGCCCCCGCGGAGACCGCAGCCTCGGCACGGTGCTGCGGAGCGCCGACCTGGGCCAGGATGCGCGTCAGGACCGCGGCGGCCGTGGCCCCGGCGAACTCGGCCTCCGGGTCCAGCACCAGCCGGTGGGTCCACACCGGGGGCGCCAGCTCCTTGACGTCGTCCGGCAGCACGTAGTTGCGTCCCTGCGAGGCGGCCCGCACCTTGGCGGCGCGCACCATCGCCATGGCGCCGCGGACGGACACGCCCAGGCGGGTCTCGTCGGCCTGCCGGGTCTGCTCGGTCAGCTCGGCGATGTAGTTCAGCACGGCGCCGTCCACGTGCACGGTGGTGCCCAGCTCGGTCATGTCCCGGATCGCCTGGGTGGTGATGATGGGCCGCAGGGCGCCGGCGCGGTCCTTCGTCGCGGCGCCGGAGAGCAGCTGAACCGTCGAGGTGCGGTCCGGGTAGCCGATCGAGGTCTTGATCAGGAAACGGTCCAACTGGGCCTCGGGCAGCTTGTACGTGCCGGCCTGCTCGATGGGGTTCTGGGTGGCGATCACCATGAAGGGGCGGTCGTTGGCGTAGGTGGTGCCGTCCACGGTGACCCGGCCCTCCTCCATGACCTCCAGCAGGGCGGACTGCGTCTTGGGCGAGGCGCGGTTGATCTCGTCCGCCAGCACGATGTTGGCAAAGATCGGCCCGCGGTGGAACTCGAACTCCTGGGACTTCTGGTCGTAGATGGTCACCCCGGTGACGTCCGAGGGCAGCAGGTCGGGGGTGAACTGGATGCGGGAGTGGGTGCCCTGCACGGTGGCCGCCAGCGACCGGGCCAGCATCGTCTTGCCGGTCCCCGGGGCGTCCTCCAGCAGCACGTGGCTGTCCGTGAGCAGTGCGGTGAGGACCAGGGAGATCACGTCCTCCTTGCCCAGGATGGCCTGGCCGATGTTGTCCGAGATCTTCTCGAACGTCCCGGCGAACCACTCCGCCTGTTCGGTGGTCATGGTCATGGTGCGCTGTCCCCTTCGCTGGTGGTGCTGCTCTCGGTGGTGGTGCTCTCGGTGGTGTGCCCCTCGGCCGCGGCCGCTACCAGGGTTTGACCTCGTTGGACTTCACGCCGTCCACGACGACCCACGCCCGGTCCGCGTACCCGTTGCCGATGGCGCACTTGGCCTCGCCCGAGAAGCTGCCGTCACCACGGACGGTGATGCTGACGTTCTTGGACCACAGGTGCTCTCCGCCCCCGCTGCCCGGCCCGCCGCGGTAATAGCAGAAGACGGTGTGGGTGCCCGGCTTCATGTTCTTCGCCTGCAGGCCCATGTGGTAGCAGGAGATCGTGCAGTTGCCGGCGTAGTAGGCCGAGGAGCCCCGGGAGAGCTTCAGGCTCGGCTGGGGCGGGGGCGGGGCGGCCTTCGAGGTCGCCGCCTTCGTCCACTGCTTCGACTGCTGGGCCGACGTGGACAGCGTGGTCTGCACCCGCACCACGATCGTGGACTTGGTGCTGTGTCCCACGTTCTTGGTGAACGAGCCCCGAGAGGCGTCCACGCGCTGGCCGTCCACGGTGACCGTCATGCTCAGTCCGCGGCCGTTCTCGTAGGCCCGCACGTTGGGGTTCCAGGAGAACGACACCTTCTTCTCGCCACCGCTCGCCTTGACGTTGGCCACGTCCTTGATGGGTCCGTAGGCACTGGTCTGGTTCGACGCCGGCGAGGGGTCGCCGGCCCCGGCCGCGTTCAGCGCGCGCACCGCGACCGTGACATTCTTGCCGTTGGCGCCGACGTCGATGGTGGCGCCCGGTCCCGCCAGGCCCTGCCAGCCGCCACCGTTCACCCGGTACTGGTACCCGGTGATGGGCGAGCCGTTCGCCGCCCCCGGAGTGAACGCCACCTCGATGCGGTTGTTCTGCCCGGTGGCCTTGATCGTCGGTGCCGACGGCGCCTTGGGCCGCCCGTACGGGGTGACGGCGGTGGACCGGGCGGAGGCCTCGGACAGGCCGACGCGGTTGCGCGCGGCCACGGCGAAGGAGTACGCGGAGGTGGTCTTCAGCCCGGTCACCTGCTGCGAGGTCCCGGAGATGCCCTCGATGGTCCGCACGCGGGAGCCGCCCTCGTAGACGTACAGGTCGTACGTCTGGATGGTGGCCCCGTTCGCCTCCGGCGCGCTCCAGCGCACGTTGGCCACCCCGCCGTTGACCGCCGACTCGGCCCGCGAGGCCACCGGGGCCTGGGGCTGGAACGGCGTGCCGGCCGGGGTGACGGAGGAGGACCACCCGGAGAACTCCGAGGGCCGGTCCGCGTCGTTCACGGCCTGGACGCGGAACTGGTACGCGGTGCCGTTGGTCAGCCCCTCCCAGGTCGTGGAGGTGCCCGAGACGGACCGCTGGCTGACGCCGTCGGCCGGTGCCGGGGAGATCTCCACCGTGTAGGAGGTGATCGGCGAGCCGCGGTTCACCGGGGCGGTCCAGGACAGGTCGACCGCGCCGTCGTCGTCGGTGCCCTTCGGCGGGGCCGGCTGCTCCGGCTCCACGTCCGGACGCGCCGGCGCCGAGGCCACGGACGGCTCGGACTCGCCGACCTCGTTCGTGGCGGTCACCGTGAAGGTGTACTCCTGGTTGTTGGTCAGGCCCGTGATGGTGCACGTGGTCGCGGCGCACTCCTGGTTCACGCCTGCTGCGGTGACCGTGTACCCGGTGATGGGCGAGCCGTTGTTGGCCGGGGCGTCCCAGGTGAGCACGACCTCGCGGTCCCCCACCGAGTCGACGCGGGGCACGCCCGGGGCCTCGGGCGCCCCCTTGACGTTGAGCGTGATGGTGCCCTGCACCTCGCGGTCGGGATCACCGGTCAGGTCCGCGACGGTGTACTGCACACGCATCTGCCCCACGAAGTCGCCGGCGGGGGTGACCACGACGTCCGAGCCGGAGACCCCGACCTCGCCCTGGCCCTCCTGCGCCGTGGCCGCCCGCACGGTCAGCGGGCCCTCCCCCTCGAAGGGGTTGACGTCGTTGGCCAGTACGGGCACGGTCTCGGCCCGGCCCTGGTGGGCGTCGGTCACCACGTCCGGGTTGGCCACCGCCAGGGGGCGGTCGGAGGCGTTGACGCTGATGGTCACCTGCGCGGCCACCGGGTCGGACTTGCCGTCGGTGACGGTCACACGGGCAGTCCCCCGGGTGCCCTTGGGCGTCCGCGATCCGGCCTCGGCCGTCAGCACGGACCCGTCCAGGCTCACGTCCACGCCCTCGATCTCGACCGCCCCGAGGGCGAACTCGAGGGCGCCGGCGTCCTGCGGGTCTGGGTCCGCGGCCGCCTGCGCCAGGTCCAGGGACGCCGGGTCGCCGCCGGCGGAGACCTCCATCGAGTTGGACTGCAGCGTCGGCGGGGTGTTGAACTCCTCCTCCGGCGGCGGGACCACCCGGATCGGCTGGGTGAGCACGGCCTTCAGGCCGTCCTGGTCGTCGGGACCCGAACCGTCCGTGACCTCGAAGCTGACCGAGGCGGCCCCGGCGTAGTCCTCGGGGGCACGGAAGACGAGCTCGGTGGCCGAGCGCACGAGGTCGGACTCGGACTGCGGCGAGGAGGTGACCTTCGACTCCTCGGTGATCCGTGGGGACCGGCCGTCGCGCACCACCACGAGCTCGCCGACGTCGAGCGCCAGGTCATCCCCGGCCGTCACCTCGAGTGGGGCGTCCGAGCGCAGCGCGGGCCGCGCCTCACCCGAACCGGGAACGATGACGAAGGCGTAGGAGGTGAGGTCGTCGGCGTCGGTCAGCCGGTAGGTGATGATCTGCGGGTTGGACTCCACCGGGACCACCAGCTGGTGGTCCTCCGTCAGGGCCACCCCGTCCGGGTCGTCCGGCAGGCTGACGGCGAGGTCGTCCAGCGTGCCGTCCGGGTCCTCGTCGTTGGCCAGGATGTCCACCGTGACCTCGTCCTGGTCCACCGTCTCCTGGAAGGACACGCGGTCGTCCCGGGCGATGGGCGCGCGCAGCGGCGCCTGCGGGTCGGACTCCACGGTGAGCGTGCCGGTGTCCGTGCCGCCGCGGCCGTCGGTGATGCCGTAGCGCACCGTGACGAAGCCGGCCTCCGGCGGCGAGGTCAGCAGGACGCGCCCGTCCACCAGCGCGGCGTCGGAGCCCTCGGTGGCCTCGAGCGTCTCGCGGAAGCGCAGTTCGTCGCCGTCGGCATCCGTGTCATTGGCCAGCACGTCCACGGCCACCGGACGGTCGGGGCGCACCCGCACCGAGTCGTTGACCGCCACCGGCGGGGTGTTCTCCTGGGCCACGGGGGCGATGCCGATCATGATCGTGCCCGTGGCCCGGGCGCCGAGCCGGTCCTCCACCACGTAGGAGAACACATCCGTGCCGGCGGTGCCCTCCGCGGCGGTGTACTCGATCGAGTTGGCCGTGACCTTCGCGGTGCCCAGCGAGGGCGGGGTCTCCAGCTGCACGAGGGACACCGAGTCCCCGTCCGGGTCGATGCCGTCGAGCGGGATGGGGATGGCGACCGTGTTGCCCGCGAACACCCGGCCTTCCACGCGCTCGGGGGTGGGCGGGGAGTTGTCCTCGAGGTCCACCGCCGTCACGTGGAAGGTCACGCGCGCGGAGGCCTCCTGGCCGTCCGGGCCGGAGACCGTGTACACGGCCGAGACCGGCCCGGGCTCCTGGCCGGCCCGGAACCGGACCACGTTGTCCGCCACCGAGATCAGGCCGTCGGACTCGTCCACGCCCTCGGCCAGCTCCGGCTCCAGCGTCAGCTCGGCCCCGTTGGGGTGCACGTCGTTCTCCAGGACGGGCACGGTGACCACGTCACCGGCCCGCACGACGGCGGTGTCCGGGTTGGGCCTCGGCGGTTCCATCGACTCCGGCGCCGGGATCGGGATCACGGTGACCTCACCGCTGGAGGCCGCGGTCCCGTTCGTCACGGTGTAGGAGAAGGTCAGCGGCTCGGCCAGGCCGCGCTGGTCGGTCAAGCGCAGCACGGCGTTGCGCTCGATGGACACCCCGATCGGTGCGTCCTGGGGCACCTCGACCCGCTGCACCACCAGCACGCCGCCCTCGGGGTCGGTGTCATTGCCCAGGACGTTGACCAGCACGTTGCCGTTGGCCGGCACCAGGGCCACGTCGCGCACGGCGATCGGCGCACCCGGGTTCTTCTCCGGGTCCTTGACGTCCACCCGGATCAGTCCCGGGGCGGAGGCCGGCCCGTTGGTGGCGACGTACTTCAGGTAGAAGGTCTTCTCCTGACCCGAGCGGAACGACACCGTCCCGGTGTCCGGGTTGAGCTGGACCTCGG
>DATBUG010000085.1:0-2167 GCA_036516315.1 Citricoccus sp. | reverse complement strand
CCAGGCCTGGGTGGGCCCGGGCATCTGTGGGAAGTGCTACGAGGTGCCCGAGGACATGCACCGTGACGGTGCGGATCGGATCCCGGCCACGGCGTCCAGGACGTCGTGGGGAACCCCTGCCCTGGACCTGCCCGCCGGAGCCGCCGCCGTGCTGGACCGGCTGGGCGTGAGGGTGCACCGCGTGGACCGGTGCACCTTGGAGGACGAGCAGCTGTTCTCGCATCGGCGGGCCCCGGGCCAGGGACGCTTCGCCGGACTCGTTTGGCGGACCGGAACGGAGGAGGCGGCATGACCGGCAGGGACGACGGGCGCACCCGGGAGCTGTCGGAGCGGCTGGCCGCCGTGCGCGGACGCATCGACGCGGCCACGGCCGCCGCCGGACGAGAGGTGCCGCCCACGCTGATCGTCGTGACGAAGTTCCACCCGGCCGAGGACGTGGCCCGGCTCGTCGCGCTGGGCGTGAACGACGTCGGCGAGAACCGCGACCAGGAGGCCCGGGCGAAGGCGGCCGAGACCGAGCGCCTCCTCGACGGCCCGGGGAGCCCGGGCCAGGAGGCGGCGGACGCGCTGCGGTGGCACTTCATCGGCCAACTGCAGTCCAACAAGGCCAAGTACGTGGTCCGGTACGCCGCCGCGGTGCACTCCGTGGACCGCCCCGGGCTGGTCGAGGCGCTGTCCACGGCCATGGACCGCGAGCAGGCCAAGCGCCGTGAGGCGGGCCAGGCCGAACGTGCGCCCCTGGACTGCCTGGTCCAGGTGGACCTCGACCCCCGTCCGGAGTCCGAGCGGCCGGCCGGGATCGGAGCCCGCGGCGGCGTCGCCCCGGACGAGGCGCGGGCCCTGGCCGTCCAGGTCCACGGGGCCGCGGGCCTGCGCCTGCGCGGTGTCATGGCGGTGGCGCCCCTGGAGATGGACCCGGTCCCGGCCTTCGCCCGGCTCGCCGAGCTCTCCGCCGAGCTGACGAGGGATTATCCGGAGGCGGACTGGATCTCCGCGGGGATGAGCCAGGACCTCGAACCGGCCATTGCGGCGGGTGCGACACACCTTCGGGTGGGCACCGATGTCCTCGGGCCCCGGCCCCCCGTACGTTAACGTCAGAGGTAATGTCAGAGGTGGCCGCAGGACGGCAGACCTCCACAGGGCCGGCAGCAGGCCGGGCGGCTTCCACACGGTGAGGATTTTCGATGGCTGGTGCACTGAAGAAGACGATGATCTACCTCGGGCTCGCCGATGGCGACGAGCACTACGAGGAAGAACAGCGCGTCGCTGAGGTCCGTCGGCACGACCGTGCCGACCGGGACGAGGACTTCGACCGCGCCGACGCCGCCGACCGAGCCGAGGCGTCCGAGGACTGGGAGCCGGAGGAGCGCACGGAGCGTCCGCAGCCGGCGCGCGTCGCCACCCCGGTGGCAGAACGCGAGTACCGTGCGCCGGTCACCCCCATCAAACGCGCCGCCCAGTCCCGGGAGGACGCCTCGGGCGTCCGCCAGATCACCACGGTGCACCCCCGGTCCTACAACGACGCCAAGCTCATCGGCGAGTCCTTCCGCGGTGGCATCCCGGTGATCATGAACGTCACCGACATGGGGGAAGCCGACGCCAAGCGCCTGGTGGACTTCTCCGCGGGCCTGGTGTTCGGCCTGCACGGGTCCATCGAGCGCGTCACCAACAAGGTCTTCCTGCTGACCCCCGCCAACGTCCAGGTCCTCGGGGAGGACTCCTCCGGTACCGAGGACCACGCACACTTCTTCAACCAGAGCTGACACCTGCCGGTCGGGGTTTCCCGTCCGGCCCCGAGATGGTGTGGAATAGGCTGCCGTGACCCTGATCTTCTCGCTCCTCTACCTCGTCCTGGCGATCGTCCAGTTCCTGTTGCTGGTCCGGATCGTCTTCGACGTGGTGCAGTCGTTCGCCCGCGCCTGGCGCCCGAAGGGCCTCGTGCTCGTCGCGGCCTCTGCCGTCTACACCGTGACGGACCCGGCCCTGCGCTGGCTGCGGTCCAAGATCCCGCCGCTGAACCTCGGCGGGATCGGACTGGACGTGGCGTTCCTGGTCCTGTTCGTCATCGTCGTGCTGCTGAAGTCCGTGGTGGGTGCCCTCGCCGTCGGGTCCTTCACCTGACCGGCTGCCCGACCGCTCCTCCCGGGCCCTGGCAGGCGCGGACGGC
>DATBUG010000084.1:0-3057 GCA_036516315.1 Citricoccus sp. | reverse complement strand
GCCTCCGAGTACGTCTCCGGCCAGCAGGCCCTGCCCGAGGACCAGCTGCGGGGCCGCAAGGAACTCGGCAACGCCCTGGACGCGGTGGTGGAGGCCGCCTGGCAGGCCGTGGTCCAGACCGAGGGCCAGCTGCCGGCCCTGGCCGAGGCACACGTGGTGGACGCCGGCGGATTGGGACTGCTGCTGGTGCTGGACTCCCTGCGCGCCACCATCCGCGGCAGCGGGATCGACCCCGGGCTGCTGGACGGGCTGCACGGATTCTCCGCGGCGGCCCCGCACATCCACCGGGACCGGCAGACGCCGGCCGGCTTCGAGCTGATGTGCAGTATCACCCTGGACCCGCTGGCCGCCGCGACGCTGCGGTTCGAGCTCAACGAGGTGGGCGACTCGGTCATCATGTCCCCGGTGGACGCCCCCCAGGACGGCGAGGGCCCGGTGCGCTGGCGCCTGCACGTGCACGTCGACGACCATGCACCCGCCGAGGCCCTGGTCCGCAAGGCCGGAGAACCGGAGAACCTCGTGATCACCCCCCTGCAGGAACCGGGGCGGCCCGGGTGAGCCCCGACCCGCTCGACCGGCCGCTGGAACGGCTCCTGGGCGGCAAGACCGGTCAGCGCCTGGACCGGGAGCTGGGCCTGCGCACGGCGCGGGACCTGCTCGAGCACTTCCCCCGGCGCTGGATCGAGCGCGGCGAGATGACGCCGATCGCCTCCCTGCCCGTGGGGGAGCAGGTCACCGTGGTCGCCCGGGTGGTCTCGGCCGGGCGCCGTCCCATGCACTCCCGGCGGGGGTTCATCGTGGACGTGACCGTGACCGATGACGACACCACCCGACCCGCCTCCCTGGACATGGCGTTCTTCAACGGCTACGAGGCCCAGCGCCGCCTCCGGCCCGGGGTACGGGCGATGTTCCACGGCAAGACCGCCCTGTACCGGGGGGCGCTGACGCTGAACAACCCGGACTTCTCCGTGCTGGAGGACACCGAGCAGCCCGATCGCGAGGACCTGGCTCCCGTGCCCCTGTACCCCGCCACGGCCAAGCTGCCCAGCTGGGTGCTGCGCAGCTGCGTGTCCACTGTGCTGGACGCGGTGGACTGGGCCGCGGTGGCCGATCCCGTGCCCCCGGACCTGCTCGAGGAGGCGGCGGACGACGGCGTCCCCCTGCCGGCGCTCGCCGAGGCCTACCGGGACATCCACCGACCGCTTCAGCTGCGCGACGCGCACCGGGCCCGCCGCCGGTTCGCCCTCCACGAGGCCCTGGTGCTGCAGGGTGCCCTGGCCGTGCGCCGCCGGGCCGGTGCCACGCACCGTGCGGTGGCCCGGCCCGCAGCGCGGGACGGACTGCTGGCCGCGCTGGACCGCAGGCTCCCGTTCGAGCTGACCGAGGGCCAGGTCGCGGCGGGAGACGTGCTCGCGGCAGACCTGGCCCGGGAGCGCCCGATGAGCCGGTTGCTGCAGGGCGAGGTCGGCTCGGGCAAGACCCTGGTGGCCCTACGGGCCATGCTCCAGGTCGTCGACGCCGGCGGCCAGGCGGCACTGGTGGCACCCACCGAGGTGCTCGCCGCCCAGCACCACCGCTCACTGGAGGCCATGCTCGGTCCCCTGGCCCGGGCCGGCCGGCTGGACGCGCCCGACGGCCCGTCCACCGAGGTGGTGCTGCTGACCGGTTCCATGTCCGCGGCCGCACGGCGCGAGGCACTGCTGAAGATCGCCTCCGGGCAGGCCGGGCTCGTGGTGGGCACCCATGCGCTGTTCTCGGGCACGGTGCAGTTCGCGGACCTCGCCCTGGCCGTGGTCGACGAGCAGCACCGCTTCGGCGTCGACCAGCGCGAGGCCCTGCGCCGGTCCAACCCCGGAACCCACCTGCTCGTCATGAGCGCCACCCCGATCCCGCGATCGGTGGCCATGACAGTGTTCGGGGACCTCGACCTCACCGTGCTGCCGGGACTGCCCTCGGGCCGGCAGCCGGTGGCCACCCACGTGGCGCGCATGGCGCACGGGCCGCGCGTGATCGGCCGGGTGTGGGAGGTCGTCGCCGAACAGGTGGCCGCCGGGCACCAGGCCTTCGTCGTGTGCCCCAAGATCGACCCCACCGATGCCGCCGCGGCCGCCGACGACGGGGGAGAGGGCCCGGGGGCGCAGGACACCGTCGGCGCGGCCCGTGACCGGCGCCATGACGCGGCGGTGGAGGACATGGTCCCCCGGTTGCAGCAGCTGCCCGTGCTGGCCGGGGCGCGCGTCGCCGGGCTGCACGGCCGCCAGGACCAACAGGTCCAGGCCGAGACCATGGGCCGCTTCGTGGCCGGGACGGTGGACGTGCTGGTGGCCACCACCGTGATCGAGGTGGGCGTGGACGTGCCCAACGCCACCGTGATGGCGATCCTGGACGCCGACGCCTTCGGGCTCTCGACACTGCACCAGCTGCGCGGGCGCGTGGGCCGCGGCAGCGCGCCGGCGATCTGCCTGCTGGCCACCCGGTTGCCGGACGGGCATCCCGCCGTGGAGCGCCTCGAGGTGGTGGCCGGGACCCAGGACGGTTTGGAGATCGCCCGGGCCGACGTGATGCAGCGCGGTGAGGGGGACATCCTCGGTGCGGCCCAGCACGGTGGCAGCCGGCTGAAGGTGCTCAAGGTCCTGCGTCACGCCGACCTGATCGACCTGGCCGCCGGCTGGGTGGCCGACCACCAGGGTCCGGACGGGGAGCTGAACGGCCACCCGGCCCTGGCCGAGGCGGTGCGCGCGTGGGAAGAGGGCCACGCCGGCAGCGGAGACTACCTGGAGAAGGGCTAGGGGGAACATGCCCAGGATCATCGCCGGACAGGCCGGGGGACTGCAGCTGGCCTCCGTGCCGGGGGACCGGACCCGGCCCACCACCGACCGCACCCGCGAGGCGCTGTTCTCGTGGCTGGCCGCCCGCGGCTGGCTCGACGGGACCGCCGTCGCGGACCTGTTCGCCGGCTCGGGCGCGCTCGGGGGTGAGGCCGCCAGCCGCGGGGCCGCCCGGGTACTGCTCGTGGAGAAGGACCGGCGGGCGGCCGGGGTGTGCCGCACCAACGCC
>DATBUG010000083.1:0-1643 GCA_036516315.1 Citricoccus sp. | reverse complement strand
AGGCGACCCCGGTGTGTCCCGAGACGGCTCGACAGGTTCCTCCCCCGCACCGCAGGCGGAGTCGGCCCCCGTGCCACAGACCGTGGTCGCCGGGCTCGAGGCCCCCTGGTCGATCGCCTTCACCGGCGGCACCGCCCTGGTCAGTCAACGCGACGACGGGCGGGGCCTGGAGGTCACCGGCGCCGGGACGGATCAGCCGACCACCCGCGAGGCCGGCCGCGTACCGGGGGTGGAGCACGGGGGCGAGGGAGGCCTGCTCGGACTGGCCGTCCGGGAGGACCGCGGCACCACGTGGCTCTACGCCTACTCCACCGGGACGGACGGGAACCGCATCCAGCGTCTCGAGCTCACCGGCACGCCCGGGACCCTGGCCCTGGGCCCGGCCGAGACCCTCCTGGCGGGCGTGCCCTCGGCCGGCCACCACAACGGCGGCCGGATCGCCTTTGGGCCGGACGGGATGCTCTATGCCGGCACCGGTGACGCCGGTGACCCGGCGAGCGCCCAGGACCCGGACTCCCTGGCCGGGAAGATCCTGCGGCTCACCCCGGACGGTGAGGTCCCCGCGGACAACCCCGACCCCGCCTCCCCCGTCTACTCCCAGGGCCACCGCAACGTCCAGGGACTGGCCTGGGGCGAGGACGGGACGATGTTCGCCACCGAGTTCGGCCAGAACACCTGGGACGAGCTCAACGTCGTCGAAGCCGGGGGCAACTACGGCTGGCCCGAGGCAGAGGGGATCACCGGGGAGACCGGGGCAGAACGGGGGTTCCTCGACCCGGTCCAGCAGTGGGCTCCGGAGGAGGCCAGTCCGAGCGGGTTGGCCTCGGTCAGAGAGCGCCTGTACGTGGCGAACCTGCGCGGCCAGGTGCTGCGCACCGTGCCGACGGCCGACCCGACGGCCTCCATCGAGCACTGGGACGGGCAGTACGGGCGGCTGCGTGACGCCGTCGTGGCGCCGGACGGTGACGTGTGGGTGCTGACCAACAACACGGACGGACGGGGGCGGCCGGGCCAGGAGGACGATCGGATCCTGGCGTTCACTCCGCCCGGGTGATCCTGTCCTCCACCGCCGAGGCTCGGTACCGCATCTGGGCATAGGCGTCCAGGGCCTCGAGGGGCCGGTGGGCCCACCAGCGGGCCGCCCGGCCGGCGATCAGGTGCCTAGCCGGCCCGCGTTGTCCTCGAACACCCCGTGCAGTCGCCGCTGTAGCCCGGCCCGCCACGTCGCGGGCAGTTCCGGGGACGCCAGCAGCCGTTCGATCCCGCCGCGGTCCTGCCGGTCCACATTCATGACGCGGTTGATCTCGGCCACGGAGACCGAGCCGTCCAGCCGGCGCACGAACTCCATCGGGTCACCGGCGCGGATTCGCCCGGTCTCGAGGATCCTCAGGTAGTACCCGGACCGGCCGGTGTGCTGGACCAGTCGGGGCAGATCACGCCGGGCCCACCGGGCGGAGAGGGTGGTGCACGGGCGCCGGGGCTGGCTGACCTGGGCCAGCACCTCGCCGATCCGGAAGACGTCCCCAGCGTGCACGGCGGACTCGGGCCACCCGGTGACGGTGAGGTTCTCGAAAAATCCGCCCTCGGGAACCGGCATGCCCTCGGCGGCCCAGTCGGCGTAGTGCTCGTGGGCGTAGGCCAGG
>DATBUG010000082.1:0-1898 GCA_036516315.1 Citricoccus sp. | reverse complement strand
GGAGGCGCCCGCCGAGGCCGACCGGCCGGAGGCCGGCCGGCGCACACCCCGGTTCGGCCGGCACCGTCGTGAGTAGACGGACGGGACGCGAGGAGGACGACGGGGCAGGCCCGCGGCGACGGTGGCGATCACCGTGGCCGCGGGCCTGTCCCGGTCCGGAGGTCTGGGGGGACAGGCCGGCTGTACGCCGGGTTCTGTGCCGCGGCCGGTTGCCCGGACCACGGTGACGGCCATCCATCTAGGCCCGCCGTTGCCGGCGGGCTCGAGCGGCCAACCCGGATGCTCGGGCGGGCAGCCCTGGTAGCGCATCCTGTTCGGCCTTGCACCGGATGGGGTTTACCGAGCCGGCCCGGTCACCCGGGCCGCTGGTGGTCTCTTACACCACCCTTTCACCCTCACCCGCGCCGTGGCGCGGGCGGTCTGCTTTCTGTGGCACTGTCCTGCGGGTCGCCCCGAGTGGGTATTACCCACCATCCTGCCCTGCGGTGCCCGGACGTTCCTCACGGCATCGCACGCGATGCCCTGCGGCCGTCCGCCGGCCTGTCCCGGCCAGCCAGTCTACCGGTCCGGGCGGGGCCCCGGAGCCGCTGTCCGGGAGCGGCGTCCGGGGCACCCGGGCGGAATCGCTAGGCTGAACAGGTGCTCATCCTGCTGCCGCCCTCCGAGGGCAAGACCGCCCCGCGCTCCGGCGCGCCCCTGGACCTCAGCTCCCTGTTCCTGCCGACGCTGTCCGGCGAGCGCATCACCGTTATGGGCACCCTCGCGGCCGTCTCCACCGCCCCGGACGCCCCCGAGGTCCTGGGGGTCGGCCGGGCGAAGCTGGCGGACATCGAGGCCAACCTGGCCCTGGAGACCGCCCCGGCGGGCCCGGCGCACCAGGTGTACACGGGGGTGCTCTACGACGCCCTGGACTACCCGTCCCTGCCGGAGGTGGCCCGGCGCCGGGCCCGGGAGGAGGTCCTGGTGTTCTCCGGGCTGTTCGGCGTGGTGGCCCTCGGTGACCGGATCCCGAACCACCGGCTGACCGTCACGGCCACGCTGCCGGGCATCGGCCGGATGTCCTCGTGGTGGAAGCCCCGCCTGAGCCCCCTGCTGGACGAGAAGGCAGCGCATGCCGGGGTCATCATCGACTGCCGTTCCGGTGGGTACGCCGCGCAGTGGAAGGCGCCGGCGGACAGCACCGTGACCGTGGACGTGTTCCAGGTCCGCGACGGCAAGCGCACCGTGGTCTCCCACTTCGCCAAGCACACCCGCGGCCTCGTGGCCCGTCAGCTGCTGCTGGCCGGCCCGCGCGTGGTGACGTCCCCGGAGACCGCCGCCGAGGTGGTGGCGGCCGCGGGCTCGGCCTCCGGCCCCTACGACTGGACCGTGGACCTGGTCCCGGCCGCCCAGACACCGGGGAGCCGGCCGGGCCGCCTGGAGGTCACGCTTCCCGAACGGCACAGCACCGTCTGAGCCGGCGGTTTCCCTCCCGTGACCGGGCCCTTCCGTGGACCGGTGCGGACCACTACGGTGGCGCGGACAGGAGGAGGAGCTGCCATGACCCCGAACGTTCCCTCGGTGGACCAGTCCGACCGCACGGTCCCCATCAACCTTCGACAGACCGGCCCCACACCGGTCCAGATGCTCATCGACACCCGGGTGCGGAAGTCACCGTACTGGCACCTGTCCATGGAGGCCGGGTGCTGGCGCGCCTCGGTCTACAACCGCATGTACCACCCCCGCGGCTACGTCCGGCCGGAGGACGGCGGGATGATGGTGGAGTACGACTCGCTCGTGAACCACGTGACGCTGTGGAACGTGGCCGTCGAACGCCAGATAAGGGTGCTGGGCCCGGACGCGGAGGCCTTCGTGGACTTCGTCATCACCCGCAACGCCACGAGGATCCGCCCGATGCA
>DATBUG010000081.1:0-1944 GCA_036516315.1 Citricoccus sp. | reverse complement strand
CTGCGGCGTAGCGGCCGGCAGCCCCTCGATGCCGGTGACGTAACCGGCGACCCGGTCGATGCCGACGCGCACCAGGTGGTCCCAGAACCGCCGGGCCTGTTCCTGGTCCCGTGCCAGCAGCACCAGCGGCCGGTCGTCCGTTTCCGGGTCGTAGGCCCAGCCGCCGTAGGTAGCCATCTTCCCTGGGGCGGGGATGCTGATCGCGCCGCGCACGGTCCCGGCGTGGACTTCGTCCACGGGGCGGGTGTCCACGAAGGTGATCCTGTCCTGCTCCAGGTCCCGCGCCACGTCCTCGACCGGGAGCTCCCGTAGCGGGGTGCGCTCACCCATCACGGCGGGGCCGTCGCGGTTCTCCCGCTTCATGCGGCCGAAGTAGGCGTGGGCGTCCGGTTGGCCCTCGAGCAGCTCGTCGATGAAGCCCTGCTCGTCATCGTTGGCGAGATACGTGCCCCACCAGGCGTACAGGCGCTCGTATCCGACCGTGGTCGAGGGCAGGGCGCCCAGGGCCTTGCCGCACGCGGACCCTGCGCCGTGAGCCGGGAAGACCTGGACGTGGTCCGGGAGGGTCAGGAACTTCTCCTGGAGGCTGCGGAACAGGTCCTTGGCGCCGGCGAAGCGGGTGTCGACGCCGCCGGCGGCCTCGTCGAGCAGGTCCGGGCGGCCGAGATCACCGGAGAAGACGAAGTCCCCGGAGAGCAGGTATCCGGGCTGGTCGCTGAAGGCCCCGTCGGTGACGAGGAAGGACAGGTGCTCGGGGGTGTGACCCGGCGTGTGCACGGCCTGGAGGGTGATGTTGCCGATGCTGAAGGTGTCACCGTCGTGCAGGCGGTTCGCCTCGAAGCCGTAACTCCAGTCTGGGCCGCCCTCGCCGGACACGTAGATCTCGGCGCCGGTTGCGGCCGCCAGCTCGCGGGTGCCGGAGAGGTAGTCGGCGTGGATGTGGGTCTCGGTGACCGCCACGATCTTCAAGCCGTTCTTGGCGGCCAGTTTCAGGTAGGGGGCCACGTCGCGGCGGGCGTCCACCACCACGGCCGTCCCGTTCGCCTGGCAACCGATGACGTAACTGGCCTGGGCGAGGTCCTCGTCGTAGATCCGTTCCAGCAGCATGGGGTCTCCTTCGTTCGGTTCCTGATACCCCCGAGGGTATCTCGTGCTGCCTCGAGAATAATACCTCGGGGGGTATATGGCAACGCTGGTGTGTGCCCACGTCAGGGCGCGCTGGCCGTCTCAGGGTTCGATGACCACCTTCCCGGCGGCGTGCCCCGCCTCGACGATGGCCATCGCCTCGTGCGCGTCACTGAGGCTGAAACGGCGGCGCACGTGGGGATCCACCACGCGCTGCCGGACGAGCTCGGTGACGGCCTCCAGGGCGCCGGCGGTGCGCCGGAGGGCGGACCCTCCGAGCTGTTCGGCGGTCACCGGATCCACGGTGGTGATGATCTGTGCCGGACGCTTCACCGCGGGGGCGATGTCCCGCAGCGCCTGCCCGCCGACGAGGTCCACCACGAGGTCGGCGCCGTCCGGGGCGAGCTCACGGACCCGCTCGGCCGCACCGTCGCCGGAGGTGATGAACTCTGCGCCGGCGGACTCCACGAGGCCTCGCTTGGCGTCGCTGGCCACCCCGATGACCCTCAGTCCACCGGCCCTCGCCGCCTGCACAGCCATCAGGCCCACCCCGCCTCCGGCGCCGAGGACCACCAGGGTCCCGCCAGGGCCAAGATCGGCCTGGTGGACGACGTCGTAGGCCACCGCGCCGGCCACGGGGAGCACGGCGGCGTCGGGGAAGGAGACCTCCTCCGGCTTGGCCACGCTCTTGGGCGCGCTGAGCAGGGCGTGGTCGGCGAAGGTGCCTTCGCCCCTGGCCGCGGCCCCGAGGACCGCGTCCCCCTCGGTGAAGCCCTCGACGCCGTCGCCCACCGCGAGGACGATCCCGGCGCCCTCCAG
>DATBUG010000080.1:0-2265 GCA_036516315.1 Citricoccus sp. | reverse complement strand
TCAGGCGACGGTCCGCTCAGAGCCCGAGCACGGCCTGGGCGATGAAGAAGTAGACGAGCAGGCCGGTGGCGTCCACGAACGTGGTGATGAACGGGTTGGAGAACACGGCGGGGTCCACGCCGATCGCCTTGGCGAGCAGGGGCATGGCCCCGCCCACGGTGGCGGCCATGGTGCAGATGCTCGCCAGCGTGAGGCCGATGATGGTGCCGATGGACAGGTCGTAGACCATCCAGGTCACGGCGAACCCCACGGTGCCCAGGACCAGTCCCAGGCTGATGCCCACGCGCAGCTCGCGGAGCATCACCTTCACCACGTCGCGGGGCCGGACGTCCTCCAGGGCCAGGGCGCGGGTGACGGTGGTGGCGGCCTGGTTGCCGGTGTTGCCCCCGGTGCCGATCAGCAGCGGGATGAACACGGAGAGCACGACCATCTGCTCCAGGGTGGCCTCGAAGACCTCCAGGACCTGGACCGTGAGCGTGGCCCCGATGGCCAGCACCAGCAGCCACACCACGCGCGAGCGCACCAGGCTGAGCACGGGGGTGGCCAGGTAGGGCCGGCGCAGCGGCTCGGAGCCTCCCATCCGGGCCTGGTCCTCGGAGTCCGCGTCCTCCAGGATCCGCAGGGCATCGTCCACGGTGAGGATGCCCACCAGGCGTTCCTCGGCGTCGACGACGGGCAGCGAGAGGTGCTTCAGGGCCGCACAGCGGCGGGCGGCGTACTCGGCGGTGGCGGTGACCGGCACCGTGTGCGCCGGGCGCATGAGACCGGAGACCGGCAGATCGGCGCCGGCCAGCATGAGCTTGCGCAACCCGACCTCGCCGACCACCCGGCGGCCGTCGTCGACCACCGGGATGGCGTAGACCGTCTCTGCATCGCTCAGCCCGGCGCGGATCCGCTCCAGGGCCTGTTCGGCCGTGTGCTCGGGGTGGACGGTGACGTACTCGGGGCTCATCCGCCGGCCGATCGAGCCGGCCGGGTAACCGAGCACGACGGCGGTCAGGTCGCGTTCCTCATCGGGCAGGCCCTGCAGCAGCCGGGTGGCGACCGAAGCGGGCAGCTCGTCCAGCAGCCCGACGCGGTCGTCCGGCTCGAGTTCGGCAAAGGTCGAGGCCACCTCCTCGTCCCGCAGTGAGCCGACGAGTTCACCCTGCAGGGAGGTGTCCAGCCGTTCGAAGACGGCCAGGGCGGTGTCCTTGGGGAGCAGGCGGTAGGCCAGGGCGCGCCGGGTGGCGTCCAGACGTTCGATGATCCAGATCGCCTGGCTCACCGGCAGCGGTTCCAGGGCCGCGGCGAGCGCGTCGAGGTCGTCGGTGGCCAGGGCACGCTCGACGACGGCGAGGGTCCGGTCCGGGACGGTGGGTGCGGTGCGTTCTGGCATGTAACCAGTCTCCCCCGGTGCTGCCGTGCCCCGGACCACGCGTCCCAGTGGCGGACCCGGGTGTCGATATCCTGAGACCGTGTCTGTCTCGCGCCTGTCCACCAGCTCCCAGAACTACCTCAAGGTCGTCTGGGTGCTGCAGGAGTGGTCCTCGGAGCCGGTGACGCCCACGGCGATCGCGGCCCGCGCCGGGGTCCGGCTCTCCACCGCCTCGGACGCGATCCGCAAGCTGGCCGGCCAGGGACTGCTGGAGCACTCGCCCTACGGTGCCGTGGAGCTCTCCGCGGAGGGCCGGCGGCTGGCCGTGGAGATGGTGCGCCGGCACCGGTTGATCGAGACCTTCCTCGTGGAGGTGCTCGGCTACGGGTGGGAGCAGGTGCACGACGAGGCGGAGACCCTGGAGCACGCCGTCTCCGACTTCATGGTCGAACGGATGGACGAGGTCCTCGGCCACCCGCGCCGCGACCCCCACGGTGACCCCATCCCCGGGCCGGACGGTCAGGTCGAGCTGCCGGACGCCGTCGTGCTCTCCGCCCTGGAGCCGGGCACGGCCGGCACGGTCGAGCGGATCTCGGATGCGGACCCGGGCTTGCTGCAGTTCTTCGCCGACCGCGGGATCGGCGTCGGCGCGCAAGTGGAGGTCCACGCCGGCGCCCCGTACTCGGAGTCCATCGAGCTGCACGTGGCAGGCCGCGATGACCCCCTGGCCCTGGGGCGCCCGGCCGCGGAGATGGTCTGGGTCAGCGCGGCGCCGCGCTAGGGCTGGCCCCGCGGGTCACTGCAGGAACCGTGCCGGCAGGATCCGCGCCGGCAGGATCCGGGCCGACCTCGGCCGGGGCTGGGGTGTCCGCGGGCCGGCGTCGGACCAGGACCCGGCCGAGCAGCCC
>DATBUG010000079.1:0-12151 GCA_036516315.1 Citricoccus sp. | reverse complement strand
CCCCGGCGGGCGGGCGCGGGGGCCACGGAGCGCTCGAGGGCGTACTTGTCCCGGGCGGCGCGCTTGAGCGTGCCGGTGAATCCCCGCACCACCGGGCTGGAGCGGTCCAGCCACCCCGGTGCGGCCAGGGCGTCGCCCGGGCTGTGGTCGTAGCGCTCCGCGTCCATCGTGACGCGGTGGAAGCGCGACTCGAGTTCGCGCCAGCGTTGTTGCCGGCCGGTGAGCTGACGGCGCTGCACGGTGCTGACCCCGGCCCATCCGCCGAACCCGGTGACCACGGCGAGGACCATGAGGATGATCGCCCAGAGCTCCATCGGATCACGCTCCCGTCTGCCGGTCCTGGGGTGCGCCGGACCGTCGGGTCCAGCCCGTCAAGGGTACCAACGCGCCCGGTCCCGCCCCGGGGCCACGGCGCGGGAGGCCCCTCAGTGCCAGCCGAGGATGCGGGCCAGTTCGGCCCATTGCCGGAACAGGTGCGCGTTGTAGTCCACCCCCAGCTGGTTGGGGTTGGCCAGCAGCACCCAGTCCGCGGCCTGGACCGCCTCGTCGTGGCGCAGCAGCTCGGCCACCTCGTCCAGGGTCCCGGAGTAGGTGGGCCCGCTGCGGGCGCGGCCGCCCTCGAGGTGCCCGGAGGAGTCCTTGAGCTCCCGGCGGCCGCCGAAGTAGGCCTCGTCCTGGGCCGAGACGAGGGGGAACACCGACCGGGTCACGGCGGTGCGGCCGCCGGTGGTGTGCCCGGACGCGGCGTACGCCGCGTGGTACTGGGCGATCTGGTCGGCCTGCTGGACGTGGAAGGGGCGCCCGTCGTCCTGCAGCAACAGGGTGGAGGAGAGCAGGTTGTAGCCCTGCCGGGCGGCCCGGACCCCGGAGGCGACGGTCCCCGATCCCCACCAGATGCGTTCCGTCAGCCCCGGCGACTGGGGCTGCACGCTCAGCATCTGCGCACCGGGCGGGGCCCACCCGGAGTTGGGGTCCGCCCGGGCGATGGGCTCACCGGAGATGGCCTGGCGGAACCGCCGGCCGCGGTCCTGGGCCAGATCTGACCAGGTCTGTCCCTGGGCCAGGTCGTAGCCGAACTGGTGCTGCCCGTCGAGGGCAGCCTCGGGGGACCCGCGCGAGATGCCGAGCTCGAGCCGTCCCCCGGAGAGCAGGTCGGTGGTAGCCGCCTCCTCGGCCATGTACAGCGGGTTCTCGTAGCGCAGGTCGATCACGCCGGTGCCCAGTGCGATGCGCTGGGTGGCCGTGCCCATGGCCGCCAGCAGCGGGAAGGGCGAGGAGATCATGTGCTGGAAGTGGTGCGACCGGATCCAGGCGCCGTCCAGGCCGGCCTCCTCCGCGGCCACCGCCATCGCGACGGTCTGGGTCAGGGTCGCCCCGGGGTCCGGGGTGCGGGACCCCGGGGCCGCGCTCCAGTGCCCGAAGGTCAGGAATCCGATCTTCTTCCGAGTACTCATGACCGCCATAACACCGCATCACCGGGGCTTCTTCCACCGCTCGCGGTCCCCGGCACGGCGCGGCGGGCGGACTCTGGGATAATGGAGGCGATGACTGCCGTGACTGACGCCTCCCCCGTTTCCCAGGACGCGGCCCCGACTCCAGGACGCCTCAACCTGCCGGCCCTGAAGCTGGGCCCCCTGACCATCGACGTGCCCGTGGTGCTGGCCCCCATGGCCGGGATCACCAACACGGCGTTTCGACGACTCTGCCGCGAGTACGGGGGCGGGCTCTACGTGTCCGAGATGGTGACCGCCCGCGCCCTGGTCGAGCGCCGTCCCGAGTCGATGCGGATCATCCACCACGACCCGGACGAGACCCCGCGCTCGGTGCAGATCTACTCCGTGGACCCGCTGCACACCGCCCAGGCGGTGCGGATGCTGGTGGAGGAGGACCGCGCCGACCACGTGGACCTGAACTTCGGCTGTCCCGTGCCCAAGGTCACCAAGCGCGGTGGCGGCTCGGCCCTGCCGTGGAAGTCCGAGCTGTTCGCCTCGATCGTCGGCGCCGCGGTGCGCGAGGCCTCGCGCCAGGACATCCCGGTGACCGTGAAGATGCGCCGGGGCATCGACGAGGACCACCTCACCTACCTCGACGCCGGCCGCGCCGCCCGGGACCTGGGCGTGGCCGCGGTCGCGCTGCACGGGCGCACCATGGAGCAGCACTATTCCGGCACGGCCGACTGGGACTCGATCGCCCGGCTGCGCGAGGCCCTGCCGGACATCCCGGTCCTGGGCAACGGGGACATCTGGAGCGCTGAGGACGCGATCGCGATGGTGCGCCACACCGGCGTGGACGGCGTCGTCATCGGGCGCGGCTGCCAGGGCCGGCCCTGGCTGTTCGGAGACCTGCAGAACGCCTTCGAGGGCTCGGCGGAACGCTTCCGGCCCGGGCTGGCGACGGTGGCGGACACGTTCTACCGGCACGCCGAGCTGCTGGTGGACACCTTCGGCGGGGACGAGGACAAGGCCCTGCGGGACATCCGCAAGCACGTGGCCTGGTACTTCAAGGGCTACCAGGTGGGCGGGGACCTGCGCGCCCGTCTGGCCCAGGTCCCGGACCTGGCCACCCTGCGGGCCCTGCTGGACGAGCTGGACCCCGCCGTGCCGTACCCCGGCGAGGCGGCCGAGGGGCCACGGGGCCGGGCCGGTTCCCCCAAGCGGCCGCACCTGCCCGAGGGCTGGCTGGACTCCCGGGAGCTCAACGCCGAGCAGAAGGCGATGATCGCCGCCGCCGAACTGGATGTCTCGGGTGGCTGAGCCGGCGTCGGCGTCCGCGCCCCGGGCCCCGCGCGGACGTCCACGGGCCCACCAGGCCGTGCTGTTCGGACCCGAGGGGCGCCCGCCCTACGCGGGCCGGCCCGCCGCCCTGCCCGGGTACACCCCCTGGGACCGCGAGCGCTGGCTGCCGGAACCGCCGAAGAGCTCCTACCGCTCGGACTTCGAACGGGACCGGGCCCGCATCCTGCACTCCTCGGCGCTGCGCCGGCTGGGCGCCAAGACCCAGGTGGTCGCCCCGGACGAGGACGACTTCGCCCGCACGCGCCTGACCCACTCGCTCGAGGTCGCCCAGGTCGGCCGCGAGCTGGGACGGTCCCTGGGGTGTGACCCGGACGTGGTGGACGCCGCCTGCTTGTCCCACGACCTCGGCCACCCGCCGTTCGGGCACAACGGCGAGCGGGCCCTGGACGCGCTCAGCCAGGACATCGGCGGCTTCGAGGGCAACGCCCAGACCCTGCGGCTGCTCGCCCGGCTGGAGACCAAGAAGTTCTTCGCGGACGGCACCTCGGCCGGACTGAACCTGACCCGGGCCTCGCTGGACGCCGCCTGCAAGTACCCGTGGACGCGCGAGGGCGCGCCCCTGCGCCCGGACGGCAAACGCAGCCGCAAGTTCGGGGTCTACACGGATGACCTGCCGGTGTACGAGTGGTTCCGCCGCGGGGTGCCGGGCAACCGCACGTCCATGGAGGCCCAGGTGATGGACCTGGCCGATGACATCTCCTACTCCGTGCACGACGTCGAGGACGGGATCGTCAACGGGCAGTTCCAGCTGCACTGGCTGCAGGACCCCTCCCAGCGCGCGCTGGTGGTGGAGCGCACGCTGCAGTGGTACCTGCCGGAGACGGACCCGGCTGAGGTGGAGGCGGCGCTGCAGCGCCTGGAGGCCACGGAGGTGTGGGTGGCGGAGGCGGACGGCACCCGCCGCTCCCGGGCGGCACTGAAGGACATGACCAGCCAGCTCATCGGCCGGTTCTCCAACGCCGCGTTCGACGCCACGCGCGAGGTGTTCGGCAACGAGCCGCTCACCCGGCACGAGGCCGACGTGGTGGTGCCGCCGGAGACCGCGATCGAGATCGCCACCATGAAGGGCATCGCGGCGGCCTACGTCATGAGCTCCGAGGCCCGCCAGCCCCTCTACGCCCGGCAGCGTGAGCTGCTCGGTGAACTGGTGGAACTGTTGTGGTCCACGGGGGAGCGCTACCTGGATCCGATGTTCGCCGGGGACTGGCGCGAGGCCGCGGACGACGCCGCACGCCGGCGCGTGGTGATCGACCAGGTGGCCTCGCTGACCGACTCCACCGCCCTGGAATGGCACGCCACCTTGGTGCGCGGCGAGCCGTTCCGCCGCACGTGGGCCTGAGCCGGATCAGCCGGCCTGCTCCTGGCGCCGCACGATCTCGGTGATCCACTCCGGGGCGTAGGGGGAGGTGCAGTTCCGGGGCGTGGGGTAGTCGCGGTACACCCCCAGGCGCTCGCCGATCCCGAGGGCCCGGGCCCGCAGGTCCGGGTGGGCGATCCCGATCGCGGCGAGGGTGTTGTTCATGGACCACTGCAGCGCCGGCGGTGCCTGCTGCAACCCGGCCTCGATGGTGTCCAGCAGTCCGGGCAGGTCCAGCACCTGGGGTGTCTTGTACACCTGGTGGGCGGTCAGCTCCCAGCCCGCGCCGGCGACCGCCGGGTCCGGGTCCGCCGACCAGGTCTGCCGCAGCGGATCCAGGTGCGGGGACTTCTTGACCACGTAGCTGACGAGCCAGTCCCTGACCTTGGGGGCACGGGCCTGGCGCAGCATGGCGTCGAGCTCCTCGGGGGTGAACCGGCGCGGTGAGCACAGCAGCAGGGCCACGAGCCGCGCAGCGGTGTCGTCGGTGGCCCAGAGCTCCTGGGCCAGCCGGTGCTTGTGGTCCGGGGCGGTCCGGACGGCCTTGGCCACGGCGCGCAGCTTCGTCAGGTTGACCCCGTGGTCGTCCCCGCGCTTCTCGTTGGCCGCCCGCAGGCCCGGGTCCTCGAGGGCGGACAGCTCGGCCCGCACCGCCTTGACGGTCGGGGCGGAGGCATCCCCGGGGCCCGCGGAGGGCGGGCTGGGGGACGGGCGGGAGGACGGGCGGGAGGACGGGCTGGAGGACGGGCTGGAGGACGAAGAAGACGCCATGCCGGCCATCCTAGGGTGCGCCGTCGTCGTCGACGGCGGCGGCGGAGGCGAGGGCCGGCAGTACCGTGGCCGCGGTGCCGGGGACCTGCACGGTGGCCGCGGTGGAGAACTCGGTGGTCTCGGGGTTGACCTCCACGACGGCGGCGCCGGCCCCCAGCGCGACGTACGGCAGGGAGGCGGCCGGCTGGACCACGGCCGAGGTGCCGACCACGACGGCGAGGTCACAGGCCTCGAGGGCGGCATAGGTCTGCTCCAACGCCTGCTCGGGCAGCATCTCGCCGAACCAGACGATCCCGGGACGCAACCGGCCGTCCTGGCACGCCGGACAGGGCGGAGGGGAAGAGCGCAGCAACGCCTCCAGGTCGGCGTCCGCCCCGGCCATGCCCTCCTCGGCCGTACCGGGGTCGTGCTCGGCGGGGGCGCCGCACTCGGCACAGCGGTACTCGAACAGGGAGCCGTGCAGGTGGGCCAGGACGTCCGCGCCTGCCCGTTCGTGCAGGTCGTCCACGTTCTGGGTGGAGACCAGGAGGGAACCGGCCGGCGTGGCGGCGGACAGGGACCGCTGCCAGGCCGCGACGGCACGGTGCCCCTCGTTGGGGGCGCAGGAACGGACGAGCCGGGCCCGCCACTGGTACCAGGACCACACCAGGTCCGGATCCGCGAGCCAGGCGTCCTCGGTGGCCAGCTGCTCCGGGCTGTACCGCTCCCACAGCCCGGTCTGCGCGTCGCGGAACGTCGGCACACCGGACTCGGCGCTCATGCCGGCCCCGGAGAGCACCACCACGCGGCGGGCGGACCGGGCGAGCTCACGGGCCTCGTGCAGGCCGGGCAGTTCAGCGTCCATCACGGGCCCACTCTAGGACAGCGCTGCGCCACGGGGCAGGCGAGTGTGCCGGACCGGGCAGGGGCGTGGCCGTCGTCTCGCCGGGCTGTGACCGTCGTCTAGTAAGTTCGTATACGTACGGTATAGTGTTCTGGTTCCGTGTGATCGCCGTCATGGCCGCCCATGGCGCAGGACTCCATCCGCGTTCGCACGCCATCCCCGCTTCAGAAGTGCCCCGTTCCGGAGGTCCCATGTCCACGTCCACCACTGATCGTCCCGCCGGTGGCCCCGGCAGCCTCGTGCTGCGAGGCCGCGCCTGGGTGGCCCCCCTGTGCTGGTTCGCCGTCTTCCTCGACGGCTTCGACGCCGTCGTCCTCGGCGCCATCATGCCGATGCTGACCTCCGACCCGGCCATGGGCATCGACAACGGGACCGGCACCGTGATCGCCACCGCCGGTCTCGTGGGCATGATGGTGGGCGCATTGGGCATGGGCTGGCTGACCGACAAGTTCGGCCGCCGCCGGCTGCTCATCGGCGCGGTGATCGCCTTCTCGGTGCTGACCTTCCTTACCGGCTTCGCCCAGGACGCCTTCACCATCGGCCTGCTGCGGTTCCTCGCCGGACTCGGCCTCGGCGGCTGCCTGCCGACCGGGATCTCGATGGTCACCGAGTTCGCCGGCCACAAGAGGGGATCGAACGCCACGACCCTGATGATGACCGGCTACCACGTCGGCGCCGTGATCACGGCCCTGTTGGCCATCTGGGCCGCCGCCAACACCGTCACGGGGTGGCGGGAGATGTTCTTCATCGGCGGGTTGCCCGCCCTCGTCCTGGTGCCGCTGATGTGGCGCTACCTGCCGGAGTCCCCGGACTACCTGCTCTCCAAGGGCCGGATCCATGATGCCCATGCCGTGGCCGCCCACTACGGCGTCGAGATCGACGAGGTCCCCGAGCGGGCCTTCGCCGAGGCGGACGCCGGGTCCTCGGACGCCGCCAAGAAGGGTGCTGCCCTGCTGCTGACGGGCACCTACCGCCGCAACACGGTCTTCATGTGGATCGCCTCCTTCATGGGACTGCTGCTGGTGTACGGACTGAACACCTGGCTGCCGCAGATCATGCGCGAGGCCGACTACGACCTCGGCAACTCCCTGGGCTTCCTCGTCATCCTCAACGCCGGTGCGGTCGCCGGGCTGTACGTGGCCGGCAAGGTCGGCGACGCCATCACCCCGCGCAACGCCGCCATCCTGTGGTTCATCGGCTCGGCCATCCTGCTGGCGGCCCTGGCCATCAAGCTGCCGCTGCTGGGCATCTACGTGATGATCTTCCTCACCGGCTGCTTCGTCTTCTCCGCCCAGAACCTGGTCTACGCCTTCGCCGCCACGAACTACCCGCCGAAGGTGCGCGGCACGGCGCTGGGCATGGCCGCCGGCGTGGGCCGGCTGGGCGCCATCTCCGGTCCGATCATGGGCGGCACGCTCGTGGCCGCGGGCATCGCCTACCCGTGGGGCTTCTTCGGCTTCGCTCTCGCCGGTGCCCTCGGCGGGGTGGCCGTGTCCGGGATGCGCACGCTGCGCCGTGGCCAGCGCGCCGGGTCCTCCACCGATGCCGACGGCGCCGGCCAGGCCTCCGACGCCGGGGCGCCGGGCGCGCCGGCGGACCGTGCCATCAGCGGCGTCTAGGCCGGCGCACTGCACAGAGCGGGCCGGGCCCGTGGTTCGTCCACGGGTCCGGCCCGTGGCGTACCCCGGTCCGGACCGTGGGCGCGACCGGCCTAGAATGGCTCCATGGCAGGTCTGATCAAGCGCGAGGACATCGACAGGGTCCGCGAGCGCACAGACCTCAAGGAGATCGTGGACGCCTACGTCACGCTCCGCAGCGCCGGGGTGGGCTCCTACAAGGGACTGTGCCCCTTCCACGACGAGCGCAGCCCGTCCTTCCACGTGCGCCCCTCCGTGGGGACGTACCACTGCTTCGGCTGCGGTGAGTCCGGGGACGTCATCAGCTTCCTCATGAAGATGGACCACACCACCTTCGCGGAGACCGTGGAGCGGCTGGCGGCCAAGGCCGGGATCGAGCTGCACTACGAGGACGGAGGCTCGGGTCCGGACCGCGAGCAGGTGGGCCGCCGTCAGCGGCTGCTGGAGGCGAACAAGGTCGCGGACGAGTACTTCCAGGCCCAGCTGCGTACCGAGGCGGCGGCGGCCGGCCAGCAGTTCCTCGCCGGGCGGGGGTTCACCGTCGAGCACGCCATGCAGTTCACCGTGGGTTACGCCCCGCAGGGGTGGGACAACCTGCTGAACCACCTGCGCCGCAAGGGCTTCCGCGAGGACGAGCTGAAGCTCACCGGGCTGTTCTCCGAGGGCCAGCGCGGCCTCTACGACCGCTTCCGCGGCCGGCTCATCTGGCCGATCCGGGACATGACCGGCGCGACCATCGGCTTCGGTGCCCGCAAGCTCTACGAGGACGACCCCGGCCCGAAGTACCTCAACACCCCGGAGACCCCGCTCTACAAGAAGTCCCAGGTGCTCTACGGCATCGACGCCGCCAAGCGGAACATCGCCCGGAAGCGCCAGCTGGTGGTGGTGGAGGGGTACACGGACGTGATGGCCGCACACCTGTCCGGCGTGGACACCGCGGTGGCCACGTGCGGCACGGCGTTCGGTTCGGAGCACGTCAAGATCGCCCGCCGGCTGATCTCCGACGACGGCACCGGGGGCGAGGTCATCTTCACCTTCGACGGCGACGCCGCCGGCCAGAAGGCCGCCCTGCGGGCGTTCGAGGAGGACAGCAAGTTCCTGGCCCGGACCTACGTGGCCGTGGAGTCCTCCGGGCTCGATCCCTGCGACCTGCGCCAAGAGAAGGGACCCGAGGCCGTGGTGGCCCTCATCGACTCGCGCCGGCCCCTGTTCGAGTTCGCCATCCGGGCCGGGCTGAAGAACTTCGACCTGGACACCGTCGAGGGACGCTCCGGCGCCCTGCGGCACGCGGCCCCGATCGTGGCGGGGATCCGGGACTCCGTGGTGCGTCCCGGGTACGAGCGGGAGCTGGCCGGCTGGCTGGGGATCGACCAGGAGACCGTCCGCCGGGCGGTCCAGGGCGCCCAGCGCAGCGGTGGCGCGGGACACCGCGGCCGCACGCGTCAGGCCGAGGAGGACCGCCGCAGCGACGAGGCACCCGCCATGGACCACCGGTCCGGTGGCTTCGAACGCCCGGACGCGCGCGATCCGGTGGTCCGGATGGAGAAGGAGGCCCTCGAGGTGGTCCTGCAGCAGCCCACCCTGCTCTCGGCCGAGCAGTGGCAGGCCTTCTACGCGGCGGACTTCAAGGTGCCGGCCTTCGCCGTGGTCCACTCCGGGATCCGGGCGGCCGGGATGGCCGGGGCCACGCCGGCGCAGTGGGTGGAACAGGTGCGCCAGGAGGTCCCCGTCGAGCTGGCCCCCCTCGTGGGGGAACTGGCCGTCACGCCCCTGCCGGCCCGGACGGAGGACGACCTGATCCTCTACTGCCGGGACATCATGAACCGGCTCTTCGAGCTGCAGATCACCCACCAGAAGGCCGACCTGATGGGCCGCCTGCAACGGATGGGGCCGGACGGTGACCCGGCGGAGTTCGCGGCGCTGAACCGCCAGCTGTTCGACCTGGAGATGAAGCGGCGGTCCCTGCGCGCCCGGGACTGAGCCCGCCGGTCAGCGGTCCTGCGTGACCTCTCCGGTCATCGCATCGACGCGCAGCTCGTCACCGTTCCCACCGTTCTCGCGGTCGAGTTCGACCTTCCACACGAGGGCGCCGTCCTCCTCGTCCAGCTCCATCTCGTCGATGCCCTGCCCCTCGCGCCCCTCCAGGGCGGCCTCGGCCGCCTGCGTGGCATCCACGGCGGCATCCCGCGCCCGGAGTTCGCGGTCGTCTGCCCGGTCCCGGCCGTCGTCCTCGCGCACCGTCCCGTCCTGTGCGACGGTGAGCTCGAGTACCTCGCCTTCCAGGTGGGCCTCGATCTCATGAGACGTGCCATTGTCGTCCCGGTCCACCTGGACGACGAAGGCGTCCGGATGCTGAGCGTGGACCGCGTCGATCGCGGCGAACACCGGATCGTCCCCGGAAGCCGGGGAGGACTCCGCGGGGGAGGACCCGGCCGGCGTGGACTCCGCGGGGGCGGTGGTCGTGGTGGCGGCGCCGCCCTCGGCGGGGGTGGACCCGCCCTCCGGCTCGGCCGTGGAGCAACCGGTCAGCAGGGCCAGCGCCAGGGCGCCGGTGCCGGTCACGGCGAGGGACTTCGTGTAGGTGGTCTGGGTTCCCGTGTTCTCCGTCATGGCCTCAGTGTTCCACTCGTCCGTGAGATGTCCATGAGAGAAAAGTCCATGAAAAACTCTGGCCGCGGCGGCGGGGGAACGCGCGGGCCGTGGGGAAGAATGGAGGGGTCTTTCGCCCCGACCCCTTGGAGGACCCATGGCCCCGGTTGACCAGCCCGTCTTCGTGCTCAACGGCCCGAACCTGAACCTGCTCGGGCAGCGCGAGCCGGAGAAGTACGGCAGCACGTCGCTGGACGAGGTGCGGGCGCTGTGCGAACAGACCGCCGCCGAGGTGGGGCTGGCCGTGGACTTCCGGCAGTCCAACCACGAGGGCACCCTGGTCGACTGGATCCAGGAGGCCCGCAGTGCCGGCAGCGGCATCATCCTGAACCCCGCCGGGTACACCACCACCTCGATCGCGATCCTGGACGCCCTGCTGGCCGCGGAGCTGCCGGTGATCGAGGTCCACATCACGAACATCCACCAGCGCGAGGAGTTCCGGCACCACTCCTACGTCTCGAAGGCCGCCCGCGCGGTCATCGCCGGGGCCGGCGTGCACGGCTACCAGCTGGCCCTGCAGCACATGGCACGCCTGGTGCGCGCGGACTGACGAGGCGCGACGGAGGAGGCGAGCACCGGGGCACCCGCGCGGGCCCCGAAGACCACGACGGCGCCCGCCGGGCAGGCGGGCGCCGTCGTCGTGTGGTGGTGCGGGCGTGGGCGGGAAGCCCCTACCGGGTGCTGGGGGAGCGATCCAGCCGGTCCAGTTCGGCGGCCTCGGTGCGCGTGGTGTGCAGCTCGTCGATCCCGGCCAGGGTGAGGTCCTTGGTCTCCTTGGCCGTCAGGGCCGCTCCGCCCGAGATCAGGCACGCGATGCTCACCACGATGGCCACGGCCAGCCAGTTGGTCCCCTCGGCGCCGGCCACGGCGGAGGCCACCACGGGGGTGAGGCCACCGGAGACGGCGAAGCCGATCTGGGTGCCCATGGCCAGGCCGGTCACGCGCACCCGGGTGGGGAACATCTCGGCGTAGAACGAGGGCCAGATGCCGTTCGCCAGGGAGTACAGGCACCCGGACAGCACCGCGCCGAAGACGAAGATCAGCACCCAGTTGCCGGCGGAGACCGCCGCCAGGTAGGGGTACATCATCACGGCCGGACCGATGACCCCGGCCAGGAACACGGGCTTGCGCCCGATCCGGTCCGCCAGCATCGCGCCGAACGGTATGACCACCAGGGCCACGGCATTGGCGATCACGGACACCAGCAGCATGGTCGGGCGGTCCAGGCCGACCACGGAGGTCGCGAAGGACAGGGACCAGACCAGGAACACCACGTTGACGGTGTTGATCATGGCGGCGCAGGCGATCCGCAGCACGGCGGCCTTGTGGTACTTCACCATCAGGGCCAGCGGGGTGGCCGGCTTCTCACCCGGCAGGTGGGACTTGGTCTCCTCGAACGCCGGGGGCTCCTCCAGCTTGCGGCGGATGATCCAGGCGACGACCACGACGACCGCGGAGAGCCAGAACGGCACGCGCCAACCCCAGCTGAACAGCTGCTCCTCGGTGAGCAGCGAGGTGAAGGGGATGTACACGGCCGTGGCCAGCAGGGTGCCGAACTGGGTCCCCTGCAGCGTCCAGCTGGTGGTCACGCCCCGGTGGCGTTCGTCGGCGTGCTCGAGCGAGACGGAGATGGCGCTGGCCTGTTCCCCGGAGGCCGAGAGGCCCTGGATGACCCGGCACAGCACCAGCAGCGCCGGGGCCAGGACACCGACCTGTTCGTAGGTCGGCAGGCAGCCGACGAGGAAGGTGGCCCCGCCCATCATGAACAGGGTGAGCATCAGCACGAACTTGCGGCCGAAACGGTCGCCGAGCGGGCCCATGACGAGGGCACCGAGGGGGCGGACCACGTAGGCCACGCCCACCGTGCCCAGGGACAGCAGGATCGCCACGCCCGGGGCGGCGTCCTCGGGGAAGAACAGGTGGTTGAGCACCAGGGCCGCCGCCGTGCCGTAGACGGCGAAGTCGTAGTACTCCAGCGCCGAGCCGATCCAACTGGCCAGCGCCGCCTTCCTGGGGGTCTTGACGTGGGCGACGCCGTGCGGCGCGGCGTCCGGGGGTA
>DATBUG010000078.1:0-1943 GCA_036516315.1 Citricoccus sp. | reverse complement strand
CCGTGCGGCGGTTACTCGGACAGCAGGCGCTGGATCCGGCCGACGCCCTCGGCCAGGTCCTCGTCGCCGAGGGCGTAGGACAGGCGCAGGAAGCCGGAGGGGCCGAACGCCTCGCCCGGCACCACGGCGACCTCGGCCTCGTCCAGGATCAGGGCGGCGAGCTCGGTGGAGGTCTGCGGGGTCACCCCGCGGTAGGTCCGGCCCAGCGCCTCGCGCACGTCCACGTAGGCGTAGAAGGCGCCCTCCGGCGTCGGGCAGGCGAAGCCCGGCACCGCGTTGAGGGCCTCCACCATGGCCCGGCGGCGCCGGTCGAAGGCCGCCTTCATCTGCTCCACGGCGTCCAGCGGGCCGGACACGGCCGCCAGGGCGGCGCGCTGGGAGACGTTGGCGACGTTGGAGGTGGCGTGCGACTGCAGGTTGGCCGCCGCCTTGATGACGTCCTGCGGGCCGGCCATCCACCCGACGCGCCAGCCGGTCATGGCGTAGGTCTTGGCCACACCGTTGAGGATGACCACCTGCTCGGCCAGCTCCGGCACGGCCGCGGCGATCGAGGTGAACGGCACATCGTCGTAGGTGAGGTGCTCGTAGATCTCGTCCGTGACCACCCACAGGCCCCGCTCGGCGGCCCAGCGGCCGATCTCGGCGGTGGCCTCGGGGGAGTAGACGGCCCCGGTGGGGTTGGAGGGGGAGACGAACACCAGCACCTTGGTGCGCCCGGTCAGGGCCGCCTCGAGCTGGTCCACGGAGACCATGTACCCGGTCTCCGGGCCGGCGAAGACCTCCACGGGCACGCCCCCGGCCAGCCGGATCGACTCCGGGTAGGTGGTCCAGAACGGGGTGGGGACGATGACTTCGTCACCCGGGTCCAGCAGCGCGGCGAAGGTGTTGTAGACGGCCTGCTTGCCGCCGTTGGTCACCAGGACCTGGGACGCCTCCAGGCGCACGCCGGAGTCCCGCAACGTCTTGTCCGCGATCGCCTGGCGCAGTTCCGGCAGGCCGGCGGCGGGGGAGTACCGGTGGTTCCTCGGGTCGCGGGCGGCCTCGACGGCCGCCTCGACGATGTACTCGGGGGTGGGGAAGTCCGGCTCGCCGGCGCCGAAGCCGATGACGGGACGGCCGGCCGCCTTCAGGGCCTTGGCCTTGGCGTCGACGGCGAGGGTGGCGGACTCGGCGATCGAGCCGATGCGCTGGGATATGCGAGTGCGCGGAGTGGTTGACGTCATGGGCCTCAGCGTACCGGTTCGACTCGCCACCGATCTTGGCGTAGAGTGGATCCCCGGTGTTGAGAAGCACCATTCTGGGCCGTGCCGTGACACCCTCACGAGCCGGATCCCAAGGGTAGTGGCGCAATTGGTAGCGCAGCGGTCTCCAAAACCGCAGGTTGCAGGTTCGAGTCCTGTCTACCCTGCGCAGGGTGGTCCGGAGGGATCCGGAACCTCCCGGCAGGACAGTTGAGTGTCGACTAGCAAGTGAGGCCGCGTGACCGAGGCAGCTGCGAACAGCACGGGGGAGAAGACCCCCGGTGCGCCGCGGAAGCGTGGGTTCTTCGGCCGGATCGGCCTGTTCCTCCGCCAGGTCGTGGACGAGCTGCGCAAGGTCGTCACCCCGACCCGCGAGGAACTGGTCAAGCTCACGGGCATCGTGCTGGTGTTCGTGATCTTCATGATCCTGCTCGTCAGCCTGTTGGACTTCTTGTTCGGCACCGGCGCCTCCTTCGTCTTCGGCGACGGCAGCGCCTAGCTGGCCCGCCGGAGGACGCGCCCTGCCGGAATGACGTCGACCGCGCGAAGAAAGCAGGAACCCGTGTCCGAGCAGGAACTCGAACCGCAGGCCGTTGAGGACGCCGTCCTCGCCGACGAGGCCCAGCCGTCTCAGGAGCCCCAGACTGCCGAGGACGCTGCCGTGGCCGGGGAGCCCGTGGAGGAGGTCTCGGACGTCGAGGG
>DATBUG010000077.1:0-5910 GCA_036516315.1 Citricoccus sp. | reverse complement strand
GTTCATCAGCTCCTGCTCGGAGGTGCCCTCGGCGGCCGTGCGCACGATCACCCCGGCGTTCTCGGGCAGGTGGTCCTTGAGGATCTTCTTCAGGCGCGAGCGCTCCACGTCCGGCAGCTTGCGGGAGATCCCGGTCATGGAGCCGCCCGGCACGTACACGAGGTAGCGGCCCGGCAGGGAGATCTGGCTGGTCAGCCGGGCCCCCTTGTGGCCCACCGGGTCCTTGGTCACCTGGACCAGCACGGAGTCGCCGGACTTCAGCGCGTTCTCGATCTTGCGGCCCTTGCCCTCCAGGTTCGCGGCGTCCCAGTTGACCTCACCGGCGTAGAGCACCGCGTTGCGGCCCCGGCCGATGTCCACGAACGCCGCCTCCATGGACGGCAGCACGTTCTGCACCTTGCCCAGGTAGACGTTGCCGATCATCGAGTCCTGGGTCGTGTTGGACACGAAGTGCTCGGCAAGCACCCCGTCCTCCATGACGGCGATCTGGATCCGCTGCTCCCGCTGGCGGACCAGCATCTTGCGGTCCACCGACTCGCGGCGGGCCAGGAACTCCGCCTCGGTGATGACGTGCCGGCGCTGCCGGCCCCCGGAGCGGGACTCGCGGCGGCGCTGGCGCTTGGCCTCCAGGCGCGTGGAGCCCTTGAGGCTCGTGACCCCCTGGGGCCCGGTCGTGCCGGCCTGGCGTGGCGCGCGCACCCGGGTCACGGTGTTCTCCGGATCGTCGTCCGCACCGCCCTCCAGCTCCATGTCCACGGTGCCGCGGCGGCGCCGCCGGCGCCGGCGGGTCCCGGACCCCTCGCCATTGCCGTCCTGCCCGGACTGTCCCTCTGTGGAGTCCTCCTCCTGGGCGGCCTCACCTGGTGAACCGGCGGCCTCCTGCCCCTGGCCGGCCTCGCCCTCGTCACCGGAACCGCCCTGGCCTCCGTCGGCGGAGCCGGAGGTGCGGCCGCGTCCACGGCGGCGGCGGGAGCGGCGGGCCCCGGAGGAGCGCCCCTCGGTGTCCTCCGAGCGGTCCTCGCCGTTCTCGTCGTCCTCGCGGTCGCGGGTGTCCTCGGCGTCGTCGGCGTCCTGGCGGTCCTTCCGCCGGGCTGGGGCCGGCGGGATGGTGGAGAGGTCCGGGGCCTGGAAGATCAGCGCAAGCGGGTCCGAGGGGACCGCGAAGGGATCCGGCTGCGCCGTGTCCTGTGCCCCCTCCCCGCTGTGCTCCTCCACGTCGTCCATGTCGTCCTGGGCGGTGGCGCCCACCTCCGTGTCCTCCCCCGCGTCCGCCCGGGTGACCTCCGGGGTGGCGGTGTCGGCCGGCGCCTCGGGGTCCACGGGCGGCTGAGACGCCGGGGCCTGCTGCTCGGCCGCGTCTGCGTCCGGCGTCTCCAGGGCCGCGGCCCCGGTGGAGCCGGACTGCGCGGGCTCGGGCCCCGGGTCCGTGGCCCCGTCCGTGGCGGCGCCGGAGCTGCCGTCGGGCTCGGGCGTCTCCAGGGCCGCGGCGGGCGGCGCGGCCTCGACGGCGTCGGTGGATTCTGCGGTGTCTCGTTCGTTGGCTGCCATGGACAGCACCTCCTGCCCGGCCGGCACGCCACACTCGCACCCGCTGGGCGGCCAGGTCCGCTCCCGGTGGCGTTTCCCCCGATCCGCCGGTGCGGTCCTCGGGGTGCCGCCGTCGACGGACTCCAGAAAGTCTCAGGTGAACCGGATCCCTGGTCTCCGCTGGAGGCGGGCGCGCAGGGGCGGAACCATCGGACGCCTGCCCGGTCTCACGCGTCATGCGTGCCGGTGACGGCTCTCGCACGGCCGGGGACGCGCGGTCCGCGTCCCTCCAGCCGGGCAGTTTCCCTACACTGCCCTCGTTCTGTGCCGCCGGCCCGGTGGCCGTCCGATGGACCCTGCCGGTGGTGTGGCCACCGGTGGGTCACCGCCCATTCTCTCACACGGTGCACCGGATCAGCGGGATCACGGGGCCGATCACGGGGTGCCCAGACGGGGGTCCTACCATGGTCCCGTGAACTCCCGAGCGTCCCAGACCCCCGTGACCGGCCCGCGCGACGACCTGACGACCCCGGAGGACGGCGACGACGCCTTCTCCGGGCCGGACCGGGAGCTGAGCTGGTACGCCCGCCGGCTGGGCACCGCGTGGATGCTCCTGGTGACCGGGCTGATCGGCATGGCCGGCACGGTGGTGCTGGTGGCCGAGCGCGTCATGCTCTGGAACGACCCGGGACACGTGACGAGCTGCGACCTCAATCCCTGGGTGTCCTGCGGCGAGGTGATGAAGACGTGGCAGTCCCAGTTGTTCGGTTTCCCCAACCAGTTCATCGGTCTCGTGGCGTTCTCGGTCGTCATCACGATCGCCATGGCCCTCTTCGCCGGGGCCCGGTTTCGGCGGTGGTACTGGGTCGGGGCGAACGTGGGGGTGTTCCTCGGATTCGTGTTCTGCGTCTGGCTCTGGAGCCAGGCCGTCTACAAGATCAACATCCTGTGCCTGTACTGCATGGTGGTGTGGGCGATGATGATCCCGATGTTCGTGCTGCTGACCTCGCGCAACCTCCAACAGGGGGTGATCCCGGCCTCCGCACGGCTGCGCCGGGCCGCCGCCGAGTGGGCCTGGCCGGTCATCGTCCTGCTCTACGTGGGCGTCCTCGCCTCGATCATGCTCCGGTTCTCGAACGCGTTCTTCCAGGGCTGAGTCCCGGGCCGGACGCCGGCCAGCGGTGTCAGGCCAGCGGTGTCAGGCCAGCAGGGTGACCAGGTCCGTCCGCAGGGTGGCGGGGTCCGTGTCCGGGCCAGGCTCGGTCACGTAGAGCTCCCAGAACGGCAACCGGGGTTGCTCCCCGGAGGCCGCCACGGCCTGCATGAACCGCTCCCACGCCTGGCCGAGCCCGTCATAGGACCCCGTGTGGGAGATGACGGCGATCCTGCCGCCCGGCAGACGGGACGGGCTGAGGGTCAGCCCGGACTCCGATGTCATCGCCTGGGCCAGCGGGCGGTCCACGGGGATCCCGACCTCGAAGTCGACCGTCTCCGTGGGCATCCTGGCGTGCAGGGAGAAGGCCGGGCCCACCGGCTGGATCCCGTGCTGTCCCAGGGCCGGGAACAGCGCGGTGAAGGTGGAGTCGAAGATCTCCGTCATCCGGTCCATCGGATAGTCGTGGGCCACGTTGACCACGGTGGGGACCTCCGGGGCGTCCAGGACGGTCATCTCGGGGTAGGGGCCGCCCAGGAAGTACGGGGCGTCGAGCTCGGTGTTCATGACCCGATCCTATGGACGGCGCCCCGTGCCGGCCACCTCCGGACGTGCGGTCCGCAGGCGGCCGGCGCGGGGCGCCGGAACGGCGTGACCGGAAGGGGTCAGCCGGAAGGGTCAGCCGAACCAGATGGCCAGCTCGCGCTCGGCCGACAGGGTGGAGTCCGAACCGTGGACCAGGTTCTTCTGGACGGACTCGCCCCAGTCCCGGCCGAGGTCGCCACGGATGGTGCCCGGTGCGGCGGCGGTCGGCTCGGTGGCCCCGGCCAGGGACCGGAAGCCCTCGATGACTCGGTGTCCCTCGACGCGGGCGGCGACCACCGGACCGGAGCCCATGAACTCCACCAACGGCTCGAAGAACGGCTTGCCCTCGTGCTCCTCGTAGTGCCGGACCAGCATCTCGCGGGTGGGCACGAGCATCCGCAGGTCGGTGATGACGTACCCCTTGGCCTCGATACGGGCCAGGATCTGCCCGGTGAGGTTGCGGGCCACGCCGTCCGGCTTGATGAGGACGAGGGTCTGTTCGACGGGAGTGGTCATGGGCGCTCCTTGGACTGGGTTCATGGACAACGGACGGGGACCGTGCGTGGGCGGACCGCACTGGCCATCGTCTCAACCCTAACGGCAGGCGGCCGGACTCCCGAGCGGATCAACCGGCCTCGGGGTGCTCGGCGCGCCACTGCTCCTCGGCGCGGGCGCGGCGGCGGTTCTCCCGGTCGATCTGGTCGCCCTTGGTGACCGCGTACCACCAGGCGAGGCCGAACCCCACGCCGATGATGAGCATGGTGTACTCCAGGAAGGCCCCCAGCAGCAGGACCACCTGGAGGCCCCAGCCGATCCAGATCCCCAGTGGCTTGCGCACCAGCGCACAGGTCAGCACGGCCACGACGGCCAGGGCCAGGGACAGCCCGAGGAGCCAGCCGCCCAGCGGCTCGCCCCGGTGGATGCCGAACATGGCCAGGCCGAAGAACGCCAGGGCCAAGGCCTCCATCACCAGCACCGAGGAGGTGAAGGTGGCGCGGATCGAACGCTGCTTCCGGACCTGGCCCGGACGCCACGCCCGCTGGGCCTTCGTCTCCCGGGCCGGGCGCCAGGACTCGCGGCCGGGTTGCTCCGTGCTCATGCCGTGCCCCCCTGTCCCCCGCGCTCCGAATCCACCCCGGGATCGTTCAGGCCGTAGGTGTCATCGGTCGGCGCGTCGTCGGCGAAGATGTCCTCGTCCTCGTCCTCGTCGAGGCCGTCACCGAGCTCGAGACCCAGGTCCGCGAAGACCTCGGCTCCAGGGGCCACCGGCACCACGCCGGGCGCCCCGGGCAGGGCGGACTCGGCCGCCGGGGCGCCGAGCAGCTCGCGCACCTCGGCCACGAGGGTGATGGAGCCGGTCACCAGGACCCCGCCGCCGGTGCCGGCCCCGGCTCCCTCCGTGGCCTCGGCGCGGCCCACCGCCCACTCGAGGGCGTCCGGGATGGACTCGGTGGCGTGCACGTCCTCCTCGGGCCAGCCCGCGTCCAGCGCGGCCTGGGCCAGCTCGCCGGCCGGGATGGCCCGGGGGGAGGAGGACTGGGTGAGGCACAGGTCCTCGACCAGGTCCCCGAACTCCCGGTACAGGACGGTGAGCATCTCCAACGCGTCCTTCTCCCGCAGGACGCCGAGCACGAGCACGAGCTTCTCGAAGCCGAAGGCCTCCTGCAGCGCGCGCGCCGTGGCCTGGATGCCCGCCGGGTTGTGGGCGGCGTCCACCACGAGCGTGGGCGCGGTGCGCACCACCTCCAGCCGTCCCGGAGTGGAGACCGCGGCCACGCCCTGATGGAGCAGCTCCGGGCGCAATTCCGTCTCACCCCCGAAGAAGGCCTCGAGGGCGGCGACCGCGACGGCCAGGTTCTCGGCCTGGTGCTCGCCGTGCAGGGGCAGGGTCAGCTCCGGGTAGCGGCCGGCGATGCCCTGGACGGTGACCTGCTGGCCGCCCACCGCCACGGACCGGGACTCCACGCCGAAGTCGACGCCCTCGAAGCGGAAGGGCACGTCCGCGGCCCGGGCCGCGTCCAGCAGCACCTGCGCGGCGTCCGGGTCCTGGGCGGCCGAGACCAGGAAGCCGCCGGGCTTGATGATGCCGGCCTTCTCCTCGGCGATCTCGGCGTCCGTGTCCCCCAGCAGGTCGGTGTGGTCCGCCGAGATCGGGGTCACCACGGACACCACGCCGTCGGCCACGTTGGTCGCGTCCGTGATCCCGCCCAGGCCCACCTCCAGGACCACGACGTCCACGGGCTCGTCCGCGAACACGGCGAACCCGAGGACGGTGACGCACTCGAAGTAGGTCAGCGGGTTCTCCCCCGCCGCCGTCAGTTCGGCGTCGACCACCTGGACCACGGGCAGGATCTCGTTCCAGATCCGGACGAAGGTCTCCCCCGGCACGGGGGCGCCGTCGACGCTGATCCGCTCGGTCACGCTGGAGAGGTGCGGCGAGGTGTACCGGCCGGTGCGCAGTCCGTAGGCGCGCAGCACCGACTCGATGATCCGGGCCGTGGAGGTCTTGCCATTGGTGCCGGTCAGGTGGATGACCGGAGCCGCCTTCTGCGGCTCGCCGAGCAGTTCCATGGCGCGCCACATCGGCGCCCTGCGCGGTTCCATCTTGTTCTCCGGGGCACGGGCCAGCAGGTCCCGGTAGACGG
>DATBUG010000076.1:0-2945 GCA_036516315.1 Citricoccus sp. | reverse complement strand
TCGGCGGGGGTCAGGTCGGTGTCCACCAGGAAGTGGCGCAGTTCGGTGTCCGGTGCCGGGGTCGACGTCATCAGAGGTCCTCCTGGGAGTTCTGGCCGGCCCGGCCGGGACCGGACGGGGCGGATGGGGCGGGGGCGGGCGCGAGGGCGCTGGCATGGATGCCCGGCAGATCGGCCACGAGGGCCTGGACCAGTTCCTCGTCGACCACCAGGGGCGGGGCGAGGCGGAGGGTGTCCGGTCCCGTGGCGTTGATCAGGTACCCGGCCTCCAGGCCGGTACGCACCATCGCCGGGGCGAGGCCGCCGTCGGGCCCGTGGGCACCGTCCGGGACGGTGACGTCCACGCCGATCAGCAGGCCGTACTGGCGGACCTCGGCCACGAAGTCCAGACCGCGCAGGGAGTCGGCGAGGCGGGCCCCGAGGTCGCGGACGCGCTCGAGCAGCCCCTCGTCCTCGATGACGCCCAGGACCGCCAGGCCCGCGGCGGTGGCCACCGGGTTGCCCCCGAACGTGGTGCCGTGCTGGCCGGGCGTGAGCAGGGCCGAGGTGCGGGCCCCGAAGCTGAGCATCGCCCCGACGGGGATGCCGCCGCCGAGGCCCTTGGCCAGGGTCATCACGTCCGGCTGAACCGGGGCGTCCTGCCCGGTCACGGCCGGGGACTGGTGGGCGAACCAGTGCCCGGTGCGCCCGATGCCGGTCTGCACCTCGTCGAACACGAGCAGGGCCCCGTGCTCACGGGTGAGGTCACGGGCGGCCTGCAGGTAACCCGCCGGCCAGCCGTGGACGCCGGACTCCCCCTGGACCGGTTCGATGACGACGGCGGCCACGGTCTCGTCCACGGCCTGCCGCAGCGCCTCGACGTCGCCCCCGTCGATGAACTCGACGCCCTCGACGAGCGGCGCGAACGGTTCGCGGTAGGCCGGCTTGTAGGTCATCGACAACGCGCCCATCGTCCGCCCGTGGAAGGCGTTGCGCAGGGCGATGATCCGGGTGCGCCGGCCGGAGGGGTCCTCGCCGCCGTGCCGGCGGACGAGCTTGAGCGCGGCCTCGTTCGCCTCGGAGCCCGAGTTGGCGAAGAAGACCGTGGAGCCCGCCGGGGCGGCGGCCAGCTGGAGCAGCCGCTCCGCCAGCGCGACCTGCGGGCCGGTGGTGAAGAGGTTGGAGACGTGTCCCAGGGTCGACAGCTGGGAGGTGACCGCCTCGACGAGGGCGGGGTGGGCGTGGCCGAGCGCGTTCACGGCGATCCCGCCGAGGAAGTCCGCGTAGCGCTTGCCGTCCGCGTCCCACACGGTGGCACCCGCGCCGCGCACGAGCACCCGGCTGGGGGCGCCGAACACCCCGGTCAGCGCGGACCGGTAGCGGTCGAGCAATCCGGCGTTGGACTCGGCCTGGGCATCGGGGGTGGTCATGGGGCTCCTGTCTCGGTGGGGGCGTCGGGCAGCACCTGCGTGCCGACGCCCGCGGCGGTGAAGATCTCCAGCAGCATGGAGTGCGGTTCGCGGCCGTCCACGATGTGCGCCTGCGGCACCGCGCCGTCCACGGCCTTCAGGCAGGCGGTCATCTTCGGGATCATCCCGGACTCGAGCCCGCCCAGCATGCCCCGCAGCTCGGACGCCGTCAGGGAGGAGACCAGCGAGTCCCGGTCCGGCCAGTTCGCGTAGAGGCCCTCGACGTCCGTGAGCACCACCAGCTTGGAGGCTCCCAGGGCGACCGCGAGCGCGGCGGCGGCCGTGTCCGCGTTGACGTTGAGCACGTCCCCGGTGGGGGCGCCGTCCGGACCGATCTCGGGGGCCACGGAGGACACGACCGGGATCCGGCCGTTGTCGATGAGGTCCCGGATCGCGACGGGGTTCACCCCGGTGACCTCACCGACCAGGCCGAGGTCCACCGGCTCGCCGTCCACCTCGGTGCCGGTGCGCACGGCGCGGAACAGGGCCGCGTCCTCGCCGGACATGCCGACCGCGTAGGGGCCGTGGCCGTTGACCAGGCCCACGAGCTCCCGGCCGACCTGACCGGTCAGGACCATGCGCACCACGTCCATGGCCTCGGCGGTGGTCACCCGCAGCCCGCCGCGGAACTCCGAGGCGATCCCGAGCCGGTCGAGCATGGCGTTGATCTGCGGGCCTCCGCCGTGGACGACCACGGGGTGGATCCCGCAGTGGTGCAGGAAGACGATGTCCTCCGCGAACGCCCGCCGCAGCGGCTCGGAGACCATGGCGTTGCCGCCGTACTTGATGACCATGGTCGTTCCGGTGAAGCGTTGGATCCAGGGCAGCGCCTCGATCAGCACGGCGGCCTTGGCCGCGGCCCGGTCCCGGTCCGGTGCGGTGGCTCCCGCTGCGGTCATGGGTCCTCCCTCAGCTCGAGTAGGCGGAGTTCTCGTGCACGTACTCGTGCGTGAGGTCATTGGTCAGGATGGTCGCCTCGGCCTCGCCGGCGTGCAGGTCGATCACCACGGACACCTCGCGGGCGCTGAGGTCCACGAGGTCGCGGTCCTCCCCCACGCCCGCCCGGCGGCAGACCTGAACGCCGTTGAAGGTGACGTCCAGCAGGTCGGGGTCGAACGGGGCCACGTCCTCGGGCACCGTCCCCACGGCGGAGATGACCCGGCCCCAGTTGGGGTCCTGGCCGAACACGGCCGTCTTGAACAGGTTGGACCGGGCCACGGCCCGCGCCACGGCCTCGGCGGCCTGTTCCGTGGTGGCGTTGACCACCCGGACGGAGATCTCGTGGGCGGCGCCTTCGGCGTCGGCGATCAGCTGGCGGGCAAGGTCGGCGCACACCGCGCGCAGGCCCTCCTGGAACTCCGCCGCGTCCGGGGTGGTGCCCGAGGCCCCGGAGGACATCAGCACCACCGTGTCGTTGGTGGACATGCACCCGTCCGAGTCGGCACGGTTCAGGGTGGTGCGCACGGCCTCGGTGAGGGCGGCGTCCAGTCCTGCGGCG
>DATBUG010000075.1:0-4863 GCA_036516315.1 Citricoccus sp. | reverse complement strand
ACTGTTATGTCAACCTGTGCTCTGGGTGAAACGTTATGGTGCGGACGCGGATCGCGCAAAGACCCGGCCCAGCGTGTCGTCTCCCGCGCGCCCGCGCGGCCTCGCGGCGGCCCCTCACCGGGTCACCGGGTGGTCGGGGATGGAGACGTCGAACTCCGAGACGGGGTTGGCCTCGTCCTGGGGGACCTTCAACAGCGCATCGAGGACCTGGGCCTTCCGGGGTCCGTGGTCGGCGTTGCCCCACAGCACGGTCCGGCCGTCCTCGAGGGTCAGGGTCACCGAGTCCACGGTGTTCGCCGAGGCCGACTCCATGCGGTCGCGGACGGGATCCGGCAGGGATCCGAGCACGGTGGTGATGGCGTCGAAGACCTCGGGGTCGGACAGGTCCGCCGCATCCGAGACACTGGGCAGCCGGTAGGGTTCGGCCTCCTCGGCGGAGAGCGTGGCCACGGCCTGTCCCCCGGCCGAGTACAGCACGCGCCGCTCCCCCTGCGGTACCTGTGCCACCGGCTGGTGCTCCACGACCTCCACCACCAGCGAGGACGGTGGTTCAGCCCGCACCCGCACCTGTTCCACCGCTGGTTCCCCGGACAGGAGGTCCGAGACGGTGCGCTCACCCACCTGGGGCAGCGGCCGGCCACGGAGCGGCTCCACGAGGCGCTCGGCCCGGGCCGTCGGCAGCAGGTCGTTGCCGGTCACGGTGATGGTGCGGATGGCCAGCAGCGGGGAGAAGTACAGCACCGCGCCCAGCGCCAGGATCACTACCAGACCCGCAGCGGCGCCGGCCCACCACCACCGCACGCGTCGGGTCCGGGCACGGGCGGGGGCCTCGGGGAAGGCCAGGACGTTGTCCTGGCGGTGACGGCCGTCGTCGGCGAGGGTCCGGGAGCCGGGGCGGGTGTCGGCGTCCGCGCTGTGTCCGGTGTCAGGGCCGTCCATCAGCACCGTCCCGCCCGCGCTGCGCCAGGGCCGTGAGGATGTACTCTCCCTGGGCGGTGACGTCACCGGCCCCCATGGTCAGGATCACGTCGCCCTCGCGGGCGGCCGAGACGAGGCCGGCCACGGCGGTCTGGGCATCGGGGGCCACCTCGTCCGCTCCCGGCAGGCCCGCCGTGAGCCGGCGCGTGATCAGGCTCGAGTCGACTCCCTCGAGGGGCTCCTCCCGCGCCGGGTAGACCGGCAGTACCCGGACGCCGTCGGCCGCGGAGAGGGCCGCGGCGAACCCCTCGGCGAAGTCGCGGGTCCGGGAGAACAGGTGCGGCTGGAAGAGTACGTGGACCCGGTGCCCACCGGCCACGGACCGTGCTGCGGCGATGGCCGCCGCGACCTCGGTGGGGTGGTGGGCGTAGTCGTCGAAGACCCGGACGCCGCCGTGTTCCCCGCGGAACTCGAAGCGCCGGGCGGTCCCCCGGAACTCCTCCAACCCGCGCGCGGTCTCCTGCGCCCCCAGCCCGGCGTGGTGGGCCGCGAGCAGCACCGCCGCGGCGTTGAGGGCGTTGTGCCGCCCCGGCACGGCGAGGCGCACGGCCGTGGTGCGGCCACCGGCCCACCGGTAGGAGACGGTCTGTCCCGTGCCACCGGCGGCGGTGCCCGGGTCGCTGTGCTCGAGCACCAGGTCGTCCTGGCGCCGGGGGTCCGAGCCGTAGGTGGCCACGCGCGGGGCGGGACGGCCGGCGGCGGCCTCGGCACGGACCCACTGCGCCAGGGCGAGGGCCCCGGGATCGTCGGCGCACGCCACCAGCACGCCCTCGGGCGGCAGGAGCATCGCGAAGTCGCGGAAGACCTGCACCACGGCGTCGGCCGTCCCGTAGAAGTCCAGGTGGTCCGCCTCCACGTTGGTCACGATCGCCACCTGCGGGCGGTAGTTCAGCAACGTGCCGTCGGACTCGTCCGCCTCGGCGATGAACCACTCCCCCGCCCCGGCCCGGGCGTTGGTGCCCAGGCCGGCCACCGCGGCGCCGACGGCGAAGGTCGGGTCGGCGCCGGCATGGGTGAACGCCATTGCCGCCATCGAGGAGGTCGTCGTCTTGCCGTGCGTCCCGGCGACGGCGAGCACGCGGTGCCCGGCCATGGCCGCGGCCAGCCCCTGCGACCGGTGCAGGACCGGGATGCCGCGCTCGACGGCCGCGTCGTACTCCGGGTTGCCTGGCCCGGCGATCGAGGAGGCGACCACGGTGTCGATCCCGGTACCGCGCGCCGCGGCGGCCACGCGGTCGAGGTTGGCCGCGTCGTAACCGACGAACACGGCGGCCCCCGCCGCCTCCAGCTCGCGCATCACCGGCAGGTCCTTGGCGTCCGTGCCGGAGACGGGCACGCCCTGCTGCTGCATGATCCGGGCGACCCCGGAGACCCCCACACCTCCGAGCCCGAGGAAGTGCACCCGGCCCAGTGCCGTCAGGGCGGGCGCGGGGCGCCGGACCGGGGCGTTCTCGTCGGGTCGGGTCATCGGGTTCCTCCTGCGGCGTTGTAGACCAGGCACGCCATGGCCTGGTCGGCGTCCCGGATCCCCAGCGCACGGGCGGCGGCGGACATCCGGTCCAGCCGGCCGGAGTCGAGGGCCAGGGGAATGAGTTCGGTGCGGACCCAGTCCGCGGTGAAGGACTCGTCCGGGACCATGACGGCCCCGCCGGCGGCCACAAGGCCCCGGGCGTTGAGTGACTGCTCACCGTTGCCGACCGGCAGCGGCACGAACACCGCCGGCAGGCCCACGGCCGCCAGCTCGCACACGGTCCCGGCCCCGGACCGGGCGACGATGAGGTCCGCGGCGGCGTAGGCCTGCTCCATGCCGTCCAGGTAGTCGACCTGGTGGTAACCGGCCGCGGTGACCGGCTGCCCGTCCGGCCCGAGGACCTGCTTGCCGCGGCCCGTCAGGTGCAGGATCTGCAGTCCGGCGGCGGAGAGCTCCGGCAACGCCGCGGCGATGGTCCGGTTGAGGTTCAGGGCGCCGGAGGAGCCCCCGGTGACGACGACGGTGGGGGCCTCGGGGTCCAGGCCCAGGGCTCGCCGGGCCGGGCCGCGGGCGGCCTGCCGGTCCAGGGAGGCGATCTGTCGCCGCATCGGCATGCCCACGCACCGGGCACGGGGCAACACGGTCTCCGGGAAGGCGGTCGCCACGGCGGCCGCCCGGCGGGCACCGACCCGGTTGGCCAGCCCGGCGCGGACGTTGGCCTCGTGGATCACGACGGGTACCCCGCGCCGCGCCGCGGCGAGGTACACGGGCGTGGAGACGTAACCGCCCACGCCGACCACGACGTCGGCGTGACGACGGTCCAGGACCTCCCCGGCCTGGGTGACGGCCCGGCGCAGGCGCGTGGGCAGGCGCAGCAGGTCCATGGTGGGCCGGCGCGGCAGCGGGACCCGGTCGATGGTGTCGAGGGCGTAGCCCGCGGCGGGGACGAGTCGGGTCTCCATGCCGGAGGCGGTGCCGACCATCGTGCACTGCACGGCACGGCCGCCGTCCGCGGGGACCATCTCCTCCAGGGCCCGGGCGATGGCCAGCATCGGGCTGATGTGTCCAGCGGTGCCGCCGCCGGCCAGGACGACGTTCAGGGTCTCGGTCATGGGGTCTCCTCCGTGGTGTGCGTGGTGGCCCCCGCCCGGCCGGCGCCGGCCGTCGCGACCTGGGCGGCGCGTTCGTCCCGGCGCTGCTGACGGGCGAAGGACAGGACCACGCCCACGGCCGCGAGGACGAAGGTCAGGGCTGAACCACCATAGGAGATGAAGGGCAGTGGAACGCCGATGACGGGCAGCAGCCCGGTGACCATGGCGATGTTGACGAACGCCTGCCCCACGATCCAGGCGAGGATGCCACCGGTGCAGACGCGGGCGAACAGCGAGTCGGCACGGCGGGCGACGCGGAACATGCCGATGGCCAGGCCGGCGAAGAGGCCGATCACCAGCAGGGCGCCCACCAGGCCCAGTTCCTCGCCGAGGATGGTGAAGATGAAGTCGTTCTCCGCCTCCGGGATGTAGCTCCACTTCTGCCGGGACTGGCCGAGGCCCAGGCCCCACCAGCCGCCGGACGCGAGGGCGTACAGGCCGTGCTGCGGCTGGTAGCAGGGGTCGGTGGCGAAGTCGCAGTTGCCCAGCCACGCCTGGATGCGCACCGCTCGGTTCGCCGAGAACAGCGCCATGACGATGGCCCCGACGGCGGCGACGGCCCCCGCGACCCCGAAGTAGAGCAGCCGGGTGCCCGCGAAGAAGAGCACGGCGGCCATGACGAGCATGATGACCATGGCCGTCCCGAGGTCCCGGCCCAGCATGACCAGGCCCAGCATGACGGTGCCCACGGGGAACAGCACCGGGACCACGGAGTGCTTGAGCAGGCCGATGAGCCGCCCCTTGCGTTCGAGCACCGCGGCCCCCCACAGCGCCAGTGCCAGCTTGGCGGCCTCCGAGGGCTGGGCCGTGGCGGGCCCGATCTTGATCCAGTTGCGGTTGCCGTTGACCTCGTGGCCCAGCGGTGTCAGCACCAGCATCAGCAGCACGATCGCGATGACGAGGCCCGGCCACGCGAGCTTGCGCAGGCGGTCCGGCCCCAGCCGGGACAGGACCACCATGACCGCCAGCCCGAACACGGCGAACAGGCCCTGGCGGATGAACAGGTCGTAGGAGCCCGTCGTCTCCCCGATGTTCTCCACGGAGGACGAGGACAGCACCATGATGAGCCCGATGACGGTCAGCGCCAGGGCGCAGCCGAGGATCAGGAAGTACGAGGACGCTGCGGTCCTGCCGTCCAGGAAGGCCCAGAGCCGGCGCCACCAGTGGGCCGGTCCCCGGTCCGCACGGCCGGCGGACCGGCTCCGCGAGGCCGCCGTGGCGGGCGGGCGTGCCGCGTCCCGGGACTGCCCGGACCCTGCCGGC
>DATBUG010000074.1:0-12684 GCA_036516315.1 Citricoccus sp. | reverse complement strand
AGCCTGAACATCGACGTCCTGCTCGGTTACCTGAAGCGGATCCTGCCCGAACGCCCGGACCTGCGCGTGGTCATCACCTCCGCGACGATCGATCCGGAGTCCTTCGCGGCGCACTTCGCCCTGCCGGCGCGGGACCCGGAGTCCGCACCGGGTCAGGACCCGGTGCCGGCCCCGATCATCGAGGTCTCCGGACGCACCTACCCGGTGGAAATCAGGTACCGGCCGCTGGACGCGCCGCGCACGCCCGACGATCCCGACGACGACGCGGACGACGGCGAGGACGCCCGGGACCCGGTGGACGCGGTGTGTGACGCCGTCGACGAGCTCTCCCGGGAGGCCCCCGGGGACATCCTGGTGTTCTTCTCCGGCGAGCGCGAGATCCGAGATGCCGCCGAGGCCCTGGCCCCGCGCGTCGCGGCCAACCGGCGGCTGGGGAACACGGAGGTGCTGCCGCTGTACGGCCGGCTGTCCATGGCCGAGCAGCACCGGGTGTTCTCCCCCGGCGGGCGCCGGCGCATCATCCTGGCCACCAACGTGGCCGAGACCTCCCTGACGGTGCCGGGCATCAAGTACGTCATCGACACGGGCACCGCCCGGATCTCCCGGTACTCCCACCGCACCAAGGTCCAGCGCCTGCCGATCGAGCGGATCAGCCAGGCCAGCGCCAACCAGCGCTCGGGCCGGTGCGGACGCACCTCGGACGGCATCGCCATCCGCCTGTACTCGGAGGAGGACTACCTCTCCCGCCCGGAGTTCACGGACCCGGAGATCCTGCGGACCAACCTCTCCGCGGTCATCCTGCAGATGTGCTCCATGGGCGTGGCTCGCACCCCGGCCGACGTCGGTGACTTCCCCTTCCTGCAGGCCCCGGACTCCCGCCAGGTCACCGACGGCGCCACGGTGCTCACCGAGCTCGGCGCGCTGAACAGCGGCCAGGCCGATGCCCGGGGCAAGGCCTACCCCAAGGGCACGATCACCCCGGTGGGACGCAAGCTCGCCCGGCTCCCGGTGGATCCGCGCCTGGGCCGGATGATCGTCGAGGCCGGCGAGCGCGGTTGCGTGCGCGAGGTCATGGTCCTGGCTGCGGCCCTGACCATCCAGGACCCTCGCGAACGGCCCACCGAGCAGCGGGCCCAGGCCGACGAGCAGCACGCCCGGTTCAAGGACGAGAACTCGGACTTCTCGTCGCTGCTGAACCTGTGGGCGTACCTGCGCGAGCGGCAGAAGGAACTCTCCGGCAACCAGTTCCGGAAGATGTGCCGCCGTGAGTACATCAACTACCTGCGGGTGCGCGAGTGGCAGGACCTGGTCCAGCAGCTGCGCCAGCTGGCCAGGCCCCTGGGCATCTCGGTCTCGCCCGGTCCGGTGGACCCGGTGGGCCAGCACGAGCCGGTGCACCGGTCCCTGCTGTCCGGGCTGCTGTCCCACATCGGCTCCTGGGATGAGCGCAAGCGTGAATACCTGGGTGCCCGGAACACCCGGTTCGCGGTGTTCCCCGGCTCGGCTCTGTTCAAGAAGCGTCACGCCTTCGTCATGGCGGCCGAGCTGGTGGAGACCTCCCGGCTCTGGGCGCGGATGGTGGCGAAGATCGATCCGGACTGGGCCGTGGAGGCCGCCGGGCCGCTGGCCAAGCGCACCTACAACGAGCCGCACTGGTCCCGCCGTTCTGGTTCGGTGGTGGCCCGGGAGAAGGTGACCCTGTTCGGGGTCACGCTGGTGAGCGACCGGCCGGTCCAGTTCTGGCGGATCGACCCGGTGTTGTCCCGCGAGCTGTTCATCCGGCACGCCCTGGTGGAGGGCGACTGGAAGACCCGCCATCACTTCTTCGCCCGCAACCGCCAGGCGCTCGCCGAGGTCGAGGAACTGGAGACGAGGCTGCGCCGGCGGGACCTGCGCGTCTCCGACCAGGACCTCTTCGAGTTCTACGACGCCCGGATCCCGGACACCGTGGTCTCCGAACGGCACTTCGACTCGTGGTGGAAGAAGGCCCGGCACCGCACGCCCGAGTTGCTCGACTTCGACCCGCAGTCCCTGCTGGCCGTGGACACCGAGGACCTGGACACCGGCCAGTTCCCCACCACGTTCCACCACCCCACGGACGGTGGCGGGATCGACCTCGAGCTGTCCTACGACTTCAACCCCGCGGCCACGGCGGGCGAACCGGACGGCATCACGGTCATCATCCCGGTGCTGATGCTCAACCAGATGGACCCCGAGCGCTTCCGGTGGCTGGTTCCCGGGCTGCGGGTGGAACTGGTGACGGCCCTGATCAAGTCCCTGCCCAAGGCCGTGCGCAAGAACTTCGTCCCGGCGCCGGACGTGGCCCGCGCGGCCGTGGAGGCGCTCGCGCAGGAGGCGGACCCGGACGTGGACGACCTGCTGCCGGCCCTCGAGCGGGTCCTGCGCCGGCTGAAGGGCGTGGTGGTGCCCCCGGGCTCGTGGGACCTCTCCGCGGTCCCGGCGCACCTGGTGCCGGACTACCGGGTGGTGGACGGCCGCGGTGCGGTGATCGGCAGCGGCCAGGACCTGGCCGCGCTGCAGGACCGGCTGGCCGCCCAGAACCGCACGGCCATCGCGGAGTCCCTCGCGCGCGCGGTGGGGTCCGACGCCGGCGTCCCCTCCCCCGCCGCGCTCGCCCCGGCGTCCGGATCCCGGGCGAAGGACAGCAAGGACACCAAGAACACCAAGCGCAGCAAGGACAATAAGAACAGCCAGCGCAGCACAGACAGCTCGGGCAGCACGCACGGAACGGGCGCCGTCCTGGCCGAGCGCCACGGCCTGACGACCTGGGACGTCGGGGACATTCCGCGCAAGCTGGACACGACCCTGACCGCCGGCGCGGGCACCCAGCGCATCACGGGTTATCCGGGCCTGGTCGCCGAGACCCTGCCGGACGGATCCCCGGCGGCGGGGCTGACCGTGTTCCGCACCGAGGCGGACCAGCTCGCTGCGCACCGGGCCGGCGTCGTGAACCTGCTACTGGCCCGCGTGCCGAGCCCCCAGCGCTATGTGCTCGACCACCTCGACAACCGGGAGAAGCTGACCTTCACCCAGAACCCGCACGGCTCGGTGGACCAGCTCGTGGCGGACTGCACCCGGGCGGCCGTAGACCGGCTGGTCCCGGAGGAGCTGCCCTTCACCGCGCAGGGCTTCCAGGACCTGTACACCACCGTCCGCGCCGAGCTGATCGACACGGTGTTCTCGGTGACGGCCGTCGTGGAGCGGGTGCTCTCCCGCGCGGCCCGCGTCCGCAAGGAGCTCAAGGGGTCGGTGTCCCTGGCGATGGCACCGGCGCTCAGCGACATCAAGGCCCAGCTGGAGCAGCTCGTCTTCCCCGGCTTCGTGGCGGCCACCGGCTGGCGGCACCTGCAGCACCTGCCCCGCTACCTCGACGGCATGCTGCGGCGCATCGAACGCCTGCGAGCGGGCGGCCAGCTGCAGCGGGACGGGCGGGACATGGCGGTCGTGCAGTCGATCGAGGACGACTTCGACGCGGCCGTGGCCGCGGTGCCGACCGGCCGGCCCGTGCCACCCGAGCTGGATGAGGTCCGCTGGCTGATCGAGGAATTGCGCGTCAGCTTCTTCGCGCAGGACCTGGGCACCGCCGTGTCCGTCTCGGAGAAGCGCGTGCGCCAGGCCCTGCAGCGCGCCACGGCCTGATCCCCCGCCCGGGCGCCCGCGGGCGACGGGCGAGGGGCGCACCGGGGCGCCGCGGCATCAGTCGCCCGGGACGACGTCCCCGTGGCCGGCGACCCGCAGGCCGGCGCGGATCTTCTCGGCGGCCTCGTCCAGGTCCTCCGGCTCCGGGTGGTTGTCCACCTTGTCCAGGTCGAAGTCGTCCAGCGAGTAGGACGGCCAGACGTGCACGTGCAGGTGGGGGATCTCGTACCCGGCGATCATCAGCCCGGCGCGGTGCGCGCCGAACGCCTCGACCTGGACCCGGCCGATGGCCTGGGCCACGGACACCAGGTGGGAGACCAGCGCGGGATCGGCCTCGGTCCACTTGTCCACCTCCGCCCGGGGCACCACCAGGGTGTGGCCCTGGGTGAGCGGGCCGATCGACAGGAACGCCACGCAGGTCTCGTCCTTCCAGACGAAGCGGCCGGGCAGGTCACCGTTGATGATGCGGGTGAAGACGGTGCTCATGGTGTGGTCTCCTCCATCGTGGTCGGATCCGTCGTCGTGACGGTCGTCGGGTCGGTCGGTTGCTCTGACGCGGTGGTGGCCCCCGGTTCGCCGCCCGTGGCCACGGGCCGTCCGGGCGTGTTGGACCAGGCGGACCAGGAGCCCGGGTACAGCGCCGCCCGGTGGCCGGCGATGCTCAACGCCGCCACCTGGTGCGCCGCGGACACGCCGGACCCGCAGTAGGTCCCCACGGCGGTGCCCTCGCGGACACCCAGGGCCCGGAACCTCTCGGCCAGGTCGGCGGCGGACCGGAAGCGGCCGTCCTCGGCCACGTTCTGGGAGGTGGGGCCGCTGACCGCTCCGGGGATGTGCCCGGCCTGCGGGTCCATCGGCTCCTCATCACCCCGGTAGCGGGCGGCGGACCGGGCGTCCAGCAGCAACCCGTCGTGTGGAAGCCGGGCCGCCCCGTCCATGTCCAGCACCGGCATCCGCCCCCAGGTGGTCCGCGCGGTCCCGGCACGGGGGATCACCTCGCCGGCCTGCAGCGGCAGTCCGGCCGCGCGCCAGGCCGCCAGGCCACCGTCGAGCAGGTAGACCCGCTCCAGGCCCGCGTGCCGTAGCAGCCACCAGGCGCGGGCCGCGGAGGTGCCCTGGGCGTCGTCGTAGGCCACCACGGTGTCCCCGTCGTCGATGCCGAGCATGCGCACGGTCTCGCCGAACCGTTCCGGGTCCGGCAGCGGGTGCCGGCCCGCGCGCGGCGCGCCGTGGCCGGCCAGTTGGGTGTCCATGTTGACGAAGACGGCGCCGGGCAGGTGCCCCCGCAGGTACTCGCCGTGGCCGCGGTGGGATCCGGCCAGCGTCCACCGCACGTCCAGCAGCTTCACGGCCTCGGGGGCCGGGGCCGGGTCCGCGGCCACGAACCCCGGGCCGGGGCCGTCCTCCGGGTCCTGGGTGGCGGGCAGCCCGTACCCCTGCCAGGCGGCCACCGTCCGGACGTCGACGAGGACGTCGAGCGGGACGTCACCGGCGCCGCTCAGCCGATCCACGTGGTGTCCCCCTCGTCCAGCACCAGCAGCTGGGACCCGTAGCGCTCGGCGAAGGTGGTGGCGTGCCGGCGGTACATCGGCAGGCCACGGTGATTGAGCAGCCCGTCGTGGACGGGGATCGCCTGCCGCGGCCTCACCGCAGTGATGAAGTCGACCATCTCCGCCAGCTTGGACCAGGGCGCGCTCAGCGGCACCAGCAGCGTGTCCGGGGCGGGCCCGGGCGGCACGATGTAGCTGTCCCCCGGGTGGTAGACCAGCCCGTCGAGCACGTACCCGGTGTTGTCCACCACGGGGATCTGCGGGTGGATCACGGCGTGCTGGCCGCCCACGGTCCGCACCGTGAAGCCCGCGGTCTCGAACTCCTCCCCGGGACCGGTGGGGATGATGCGCTGCGGGTCCACCCCGGCGGCGCCCGCCCCCTCGGCGAGCCGGCGGGCCGGGGCCTCGGGTGCCCGGACGGTGACCCCGGGGTGGGCGGCGAGGTAGTCGAGCACGGGGCCGTCATCGAGGTGGTCGGCGTGCTCGTGGGTCACGAGCACGTGCTCGGCTCCCTCGAGCGCGGCCGGGACGTCCGTGAAGTTCCCCGGGTCGATCACCACGGCCCGGCCGGCCTTCTCCAACCGGACGCACGCGTGGCCGAACTTCGTCAGGGCGATCTGAGATTCCACCCGGCCAGCCTAGCCCGCCGCCGTCGCGCCCGTCAGTCCTGCCCGGCCCGCGGGCAGGACGAACTGCCGGGTCAGGAGGGGGTCCGGCGCCGGCTGCGGAGCCCGACGGCGGGCGCTGGTAGCCTGAGCGGGAGATGAACGCCGGACCCGATGTGAGCACGCCGCCCCCGCCGCAGCCCTCCCGGCCGGCCCGGGGCCGGTCCACCCGGCAGAAGACCGCGGTGAACCGGGCCCTGGACGAGCGCCAGGACTTCGTCAGCGCCCGCGAACTCTTCACGATCCTGAAAGACCGCGGCGAGCAGGTCTCACTCGCCACCGTGTACCGCATCCTGCAGCACCAGCAGCAGGAGGGGCTGGTGGACGTGCTCAACCCCGACGACGGGGAGTCCCTGTTCCGCCGCTGCGAGGCCCAGACGCACCACCACCACCTGGTGTGCCGTCAGTGCGGGCACGCCGTGGAGATCGAGGCACCGGCGGTCGAGCAGTGGACCGCGCGGATCGCCGGCGAGCACGGCTTCACCCACGCCGACCACACGGTGGAGATCTACGGCATCTGCCCGGACTGCTCGCGCGGCTGAGGCTCCGGGGTGCACTCGGGATCCACCAGCACGGGTGCCGTGGACCGGTGCAGCGATCCCAGGCCGTACACGTCCTCCAGGTTCCGGCGGGTCATCACCTGCTCCGGGGCGCCGGAGGCCACCACCTGGCCGTCCACGAGGATGACGTGGTCCGCCGCCTCGGCCTCCTCCAGGTCGTGCGTGGTGAGCACCACCGAGTGCCCGTGCTCGGTCTCGGCGTGGATGATCCGGTCGATCGTCCGGGCCGAGGTGATGTCCAGCCCGGTCATCGGCTCGTCCAGCATGAGCACCTCGTGCCCCTGAGCCAGGCCCTGGGCCACGTAGACGCGCTGGCGCTGCCCGCCGGAGAGCTCCTCGAGGTGGCGGCCGGCCAGGTCCGTCACCTGCATCCGGTCCATGGCCTCGGCCACGGCGGCGCGGTCCGCCGCGGTGAACGGGCGCAGCCAGCCCCGGGACGGGTACCGCCCCATCCGCACCACGTCTCGGACGGTCATCGGCGTGCCCACCGGGAACACCACCGACTGCATGACGTAGGAGATCCGCCGGCGGCTGGCCCGGGCGGGCCCGCCGAGCACCCGCAGCGAGCCAGACGCCGGTTCGAGCACCCCCGCGATCGCCTGCAGCAGGGTCGACTTGCCCGATCCGTTGGGACCGATCACCGCGGTCACCCCGCCGAGCGGGACGGTGAACGTGGAGGCCCGCACGGCCACGTGGTGGCCGTGGGCCAGCACCAGGTCCCGGGCCTCGACGAGCGCCCCCGCCGGCCCGCTCACGCGGTCACCTCCACGGCGGTGTCCCGGCGCCGCCTCCTGCGCGCCCGGCGGCCGGCCTCCCGGAGGCCCAGCACGATGAAGAACACGACGATGGGCACCAGCGCCATGGTCGCGGACCCCGCGGTGCCCAGGCGGTAGCTCAGGGTCAGGCCGACGACCACGGAGGCCGCGGCGATCGCCGTGGAGACCGCGAACATCACCGGCACCGTCCGGGACACCAACGCGGCGGTCGCCGGCGGGCCCACGAGCAGGCCGAACACCAGCATGGTGCCCACGGCCTGGAAGCTGCCGATCACGGCCGTGGCGATGAGCACCAGCAGCAGGCCGTGGGTCAACCGCGGGTGCATGCCCAGCGAGGTGGCCTTCAGCGGGGAGAAGGACAGGGCCATCAGGGGCCGGTACAGCAGCACGGCGGCCAGGATCACCACCACCGCCATCACCGCCTGCATGCGGATGTCCGCCCACGTCACCCCGAGCGCGTCCCCGAACAGGATCGCGGTCAGGGACCCGGTGTAGGACTCGGCGCGGGAGATGATCACCACGCCCAGGGCCATCATGCCCACGAACAGCAGGCCGATCGAGGTGTCCTCCTTCAGCGTGGTGGTCCGGTAGATCAGCTGCATCCCGCCGACCATCGCGGCCGCCGCCACGGCGGCGCCCAGGTGCGGGGAGAACCCGAAGAGTACCGCGGCGGCGATCCCGGGGATGACACCGTGGACGAAGGCGTCCCCGAAGAAGCTCATCCCGCGCAGGACCAGCCAGACCCCCACCACGGAACACATCAGCGCCGCGACCAGGCCGCCGACGAGCGCCCGCTGCTGGAAGCCCAGGGCGAAGGGCTCGATCAACCAGTCCACGGCGACCACCTTACTGCCCGGTCGGACCGGTGTTCCCGACGCCGGCTCACGAGAGGGCGTCCGCCAGCGCCCGGGCGCTGGCCAGCATGGCGTCGTGGTAGGACTCCGCACCGGAGCTCTCGGGCCCGACCCCGCCCTCGTACAGTTCCACCACGGGCACCGCTCCCCCGGTCTCGGCGGAGAGCGCCTGGACCAGGCGGTTGCCGGACCCGGCGCTCATCACCAGGGCGTCGGCGCCGTCGCGCTCCATCCCGGCGACCAGCCCGGCCAGCCGCTCGGACGAGGGCTCGGCGTCGGTGGACCCGCCGGGGACCACGACGCCGGCGACCTCGAAACCGTAGGCCTCGGCGAAGTAGGCGTAGGCGGCGTGGTCCGTCACCAGCGTGCGCCGGTCCGGCGGCACCGCGGAGAGGATCTCGCGGACCTGCCGGTCCGTGTCCTCGAGCCCGCCGGCGACCTCCTCACCGCACCGGTCATACTCCTGGTCGCCGGTCTGTTGGGCCAGCGCCGCGCCGATCACGCCGGCCGCGGCGGCCATCCGCGAGGCGTCCATCCACACGTGGGGATCGAACTCCCCGTGGTCGTGCCCGTCGTCCGGCGCGTGGCCCTGGTCCTCCCCGTCGGAGGGCAACGGGTCCAGCTCGGGGCCGACCTCCAGCAGCGTCGCGCCGTCGGCCCGGGCATTGTCCAGCGCGGACCGCATGCCGGCCTCCAGGCCCAGGCCGTTGGCCACGACCAGCCCGGCACGGGCCAGCTGGGCGACCTGCCGGGAGGAGGGCGAGTAGTCGTGCGGGTCGTCACCCGGGCCCATCAGCGTCACTGAGGTCGTCCCGGCGCAGGACGTGATGTCCTCCAGGACACTGCCGAGTTGCGTGGTGGTGGCCACGGCGACCGGCGCCTCCCCGGCGTCCGCGCCGGAGGGCTGGCCGCCGCCGGACGTGGCTCCACAGGAGGTCAGGGCGAGCAGGGCAGCGGCCAGCACGGCGGCCGGCAGGGCCCGCCGTCCGCGGCTCGGACGGGGGGAACGGTGCATCGGGGATCCTTCGGGACGACGGTGGGGAACGGGCACCAGCGTAGCATCTTGAGAACTATTCCCAATAAGCCGGTTCAGGCCTCCGCGCCGGTCGCCCGCGGGGACCGCACCCGGTTCGGGTTGTTCGACTGCGTGGCGTCGTGGATCTCGCCCACGAGCACCTCGAGCACGTCCTCCAGGAACAGCACGCCGACGGTCTCGCCCGCCTCCGAGATCACGCGGGCCAGGTGGGACCCCGTGCGCTGCATCAGGGACAGCGCGTCCTCGATCTCGTCGGTGATCCCCACGTTGGCCAGGGACCGGACCTTGGTGACCGGCACCGGTTCGCGGTAGTGCTGCTCCGGGACCGTCATGACGTCCTTGAGGTGCAGGTATCCGGTGTAGGAACCGTCCGCGTCCTCGAGCACGAACCGCGAGAACCCGGTGCGGCCCACGGCCTTCTCGAAGGCCTGCGGGGTGACGTCGGCCGGCAGGGTCACGACCTCGGCGCTGGGGACCATCACCGAGCCGGTCGTGTAGTCGGAGAACTCCAGCGCCCCGGTGAGCAGCCCGGAACCGTCGTCCACCAGCCCGGTGCGGGTGGACTCGGCCACGATCGACTGCACCTCCTCCAGCGTGTAGGTCGAGTTGACCTCGTCCTGCGGCTCGACCCGCAGGGCATGCAGGACCACGTTGGCCGTCCAGTTCAGCAGGACGATCACCGGATGCAGGAGCCGGTTCAGCCAGACCAGCGGGGTCGCCAGCAGCAGCACGGCCTTGTCGGCCATGGACACCGCGGCGTTCTTGGGGACCATCTCACCGAAGGTGACGTGCAGGAAGGTGACCACGAGCAGGGCCACCACGAACGCCGAGACGTCGGCGACCGCCGTCGGGACCCCGGCCGCTTCGAGCGGGACCACCAGCAGGTGGTGGATGGCCGGCTCGGAGACGTTGAGGATCAGCAGCGAGCAGACCGTGATGCCCAGCTGGCACACGGCCAGCATCTGGCTCACGTGCTCCATGGCGAACAGCGCCGTCCGGGCCCGGCCGGACCCTGCCTCGGCCTTCGGCTCGATCTGGCTGCGGCGAGCGCCCATGACGGCGAATTCACCGGCCACGAAGAAGGCGTTGGCGATCAGCAGCACGACCAGCCAGAGGATGCCCATGACGTCCTGGCTCATCGCGCCTCCTCCGCGGTCCGGTCCGGGTGGGCGCTGAGGACGGGCCGACCCGGGATGAACTTCACCCGGTCCACGCGGCGGCCGTCCATGCGCTCGACCACCAGGGTGCCCCCCTCGGCCTCCACGGAGTCGCCCACCTGGGCGACCCGGCCCAGCATGGCCATCACGTAGCCGCCGACCGTGTCATAGGAGCCGTTCTCGGGCACCTTGAGCGAGGGGATCTGCGCGCCCACCTCGTCCGGGCGCATCAGGCCCGGGAAGTACCAGCGCCCGGAGGCCGTCTGCAGCACGCCCGGGGTCACCCGGTCGTGCTCGTCCGAGACCTCGCCGACGATCTCCTCCACGAGGTCCTCGAGGGTGACCATGCCGGCGGTGCCGCCGTACTCGTCCACGACCATGGCCACCTGCAGGCTCGCCGAGCGCAGCTCTCCGAGCAACTGGTCCAGGTGCACCGTCGCCGGCACCCGGCCGACGTCCGTCATGATGGTCGCCGCGACCAGCTCGGGGCGCTTGGCCCGGGGCACCGCCACCGCCTTCTTCACGTGCAGCACGCCGCGGACGTCGTCCGGGGAGTCGCCGATGACCGGGAACCGGGAGTACCCGGTGCGCCGGGCGATGTCGATGACCGAGTCCAGGGGCTCGTCGGCCTCGATGGACTCCATCCGGATGCGCGGGGTCATCACGTCGGCCGCGGTGCGGTCCGAGAACCGCAGCGTGCGGTCCACGAACGTGGCGGTCTTCTCGTCCAGCGTGCCCATCTCCGCCGAGCGGCGCACCAGCGAGGAGAGCTCGTCCGGCGTCCGGGCGCCGGAGATCTCCTCCTTGGCCTGCATGCCGAACAGGTGCAGCACGCGGTTGGAGAAGCCGTTGAGCACGAAGATGACCGGCCGGAAGACGGCGGTGAACAGTAGTTGCGGCCGGGCCAGGGCCCGGCCGACCTCCATCGACTTGGCGATGGAGAGGTTCTTGGGGACCAGCTCGCCCACGAGCATCGACAACAGCGTGGCCACCACCATGGCGGTCACGAGCGAGACCGCCGAGGCCGTGGCTTCCGGCAGGCCCCACGCGGCCAGCGGGGTGGCCAGCAGCGCCCCCAGGGAGGGCTCCATGAGGTACCCGGTCAGCAGGGTGGTCAGCGTGATGCCGAGCTGGCAGGCGGAGAGCTGGGTGGAGAGCGACTTGAGGCACTTCAGCAGGGGCTCGGCGCCCCGGTCCCCGTCGTCCACCAGCCGCTGGACGGTGGGGACGTCGAGGGCGATCATCGAGAACTCGACGGCCACGAAGAACCCGGTGCCCAGGATGAGCAGCAGCCCCAGGGCCAGCAGGATCCATTCCACGGTCAGCGCTCACCCCCGTCTCCGGGCGCGGCCGCGCGGGCCCGCGGGGGCCTGGCGTCAGTCAGGGGTGAGCACGTACTAGAGGGCTCCGTTCCGGCCCCGGCGTCGATCGCCTCGGGGCTGGAGGTGGCACCGGATCGGTGTCTGTCCATGATGCGTCCCAGTATATGGGGTCAGCCGCTGCGCCGGGCTGCCGGGCCTCACCAGGACTGCGCGACGGGCCGCCCCTCCTCGTAGCCGGCGGCCGACTGCACCCCGACGACGGCCCGCTCGCGGAACTGCGCCAGGTCGGTGGCGCCGGCGTAGGTCATCGAGGAGCGCAGCCCCGCGGTGATCATGTCCAGCAGGTCCTCCACCGAGGGACGCTCGGGGTCCAGGTACATGCGCGAGGTCGAGATGCCCTCCTCGAACATGGCCTTGCGGGCCCGGGCGTAGGCGTCCTCGGTCCGCGTGCGGTTCTGCACGGCGCGGGCCGAGGCCATGCCGAAGCTCTCCTTGTAGCGGCGTCCCTCGGCGTCGACCACCAGGTCTCCCGGGGACTCGACGGTGCCGGCGAACCAGGAGCCGATCATCACCTGGGACGCCCCGGCCGCCAGGGCCAGGGCGACGTCGCGCGGGTAGCGCACCCCGCCGTCGGCCCAGACGTGGCGGCCCAGGTCCCGGGCCGCGGCGGCGCACTCCAGCACGGCCGAGAACTGCGGCCGGCCCACCGCGGTCATCATCCGGGTCGTGCACATGGCCCCGGGGCCCACGCCGACCTTGACGATGTCCGCCCCGGCGGCCACCAGTTCGCGCACCCCGGCCGCGGAGACCACGTTGCCGGCCACGACGGGCACGTCGAGCCCCAGCCCGCGCACGGCCGAGAGCGCATCGAGCATCTTGCGCTGGTGTCCGTGGGCGGTGTCCACCACGAGCACGTCGACGCCAGCGTCCACCAGGGCCGCGGCCCGGCCGGCCACGTCCCCGTTGATCCCGACGGCGGCGCCCAGCCGCAGCCGTCCGGCCGCGTCGAGCGCCGGGGCGAACATCCCCGAGCGCAGCGCGCCGGAGGGGGTCAGCACGCCGGCCAGCGCGGTGCCCTCGAGGACCGGGGCGTACCGGGCGCCG
>DATBUG010000073.1:0-1793 GCA_036516315.1 Citricoccus sp. | reverse complement strand
CGGACCTTCGTGGGGAACATCTCCGCCAGGAAGCTCGGCAGGGTGCCGTCGTTGAGCGTCAGCAGGGCGCCGAGCAGGATCTGCACGAGCAGGATCACCAGGAAGTTGCCGGTGCCGAGGGCGGAGAAGGCCGGGATGGTCAGCACGATGAACAGGATGGAGGCGCTGATCAGCACCTTCTTGCGCCCGAAGCGGTCCGAGAGCATGCCGGTGAGGAAGATGAAACCGATGTACGTCAGCAGCGCCACGGTGGTGGCGATGTAGGACAGGGTCTCGTTGATCCCGATCTCCTGGGAAAGGTATGTGGGCATGTAGCTGAGGATGACGTAGAAGCCCACGGCATTGAGCAGCACGGCACCGCTGGCCATCAGCAGGGCCCGCCAGTGCTGGGTGAACAAATTGCTCACCGGGGCCTTGACGGCCTGGTCCTCCTCAGCGAGTTCGCGGAACACCGGGGTGTCCTCGAGCTTGTTGCGGATGTAGCGGCCGATCAGGCCCATCGGCGCGGCCAGCAGGAATGGCAGGCGCCAGCCCCAGTCGCTCATCTGCTGGGCATCGAGCAGGCCGGTGAGCAGGGCCGCCATCAGGGACCCCAGGAGCAACCCGGCCGCGGTGGAGGCCGGGACCACGGCCCCGTAGAGCCCGCGCCGGTGGGCGGGGGCGTACTCGACGAGGAAGGCCGAGGCGCCGGCGTACTCGCCCGAGGCGGAGAACCCCTGGACTACGCGCAGCAGCAACAGGATCAGGGGAGCCCAGATGCCGATGGCCGCGTAGGAGGGGATGAGCGCGATGCAGAAGGTGGCCAGGGACATCAGCAGGATGGACCAGGACAGGGCGGCCCGGCGGCCGATGCGGTCACCCAGGTGGCCCCAGACGAAGCCGCCGATGGGCCGGACGAGGAAGGAGATGGCGAACAGGGCGAACGTCATCATCAGCCCGGTCTGCGGATCGGACTCGGGGAAGAACACCGCCGTGATGGTGACCGCCAGATAGCCATAGACGGCGTAGTCGAACCACTCGACGAAGTTGCCGATGAAGCTGGCGGTGACCACCCGGCGTCGGGTCGAGCGGATCTCCTCGGGCCGGGGCTGGCCGCTCAGGGAGACGTCAGTGGGGTCCGCGCCCGGAGCGAACGCGCCGTTGCGGTCGCCGGTACGGGCCACGGACGGGCTGGAGGGAGATGTGTTGTGCATGAGTAACCACCCAGAATCGAGTTGCAGGATTTGCAACGAGGTTGCGAAGATCGAAGCATGTGGCGGAGGTCACGTCAAGGGCGGTCGACCGATCAGGGGAGATTCGTCGGGAGAGGGTGCGGGCGGCGGCTCGCTGGAGCACGGGTCGTCCTAGCATGAGGTGGATCACGCCTCCGTTCACTCGCTCGTCAGGAGACCCATGAGTAGTCACACCGCCCGCCGCGTCATTGCCGTGCTCGGCCTGTCCTCGCTCGCCCTGCTCACCGGGTGCGCGGACCAGATCCGCGAGGACACCTCAGGTGCTGGCGGAGAGGCACCGGCCGGAGGCTCCGATCCGGCCGCGGACTCGAGGCTGACGGCCATCCAGGACTCCGGCCGCCTGACGGTGTGCACGACCGGTGACTACCCGCCGTTCACCGAACAGGAGGAGGGGTCGGGGGAGTTCACGGGCATCGACGTGGACATGGCCAGGGACCTGGCGCAGACCCTCGGCGTGGAGGTCGAGTGGGTCAAGACGAGCTGGAAGACCCTGATGGACGATTACCTGGCGGACTGTGACATTGCCGTGGGCGGCATCTCCATGAACCCCGAGCGGGCCGA
>DATBUG010000072.1:0-5481 GCA_036516315.1 Citricoccus sp. | reverse complement strand
TCCTGGGCGTCCTGCGCGGCCGGAGCCTCGGCGGGGGCCTCGGCCTGCGCGGCGGGCTGCTCTGCCGCGGCTTTCTTCGCGGCGCCGCGCCCCCGGGAGCGGGTGGGGGCCGCACCGTTGCCGGCGGACTCGGAGGCGTCCTCCGTGGCGGTCGCGTCCTGGGCGGTCGGCTTGCGGTCCGCCACGGCCCCACCACGCTGGTGGCTCGAGATGGCGGCCACGAGGTCGGACTTGCGCATCCGGGAACCCCCGGTGATGCCGAGCTGGGAGGCCAGGGCCTGCAGCTGCGCGAGCTTGAGGCCGGCCAGGCCGCCACCGGCGGGGGCCTGGGGGGAATTGCCCTCGGATGCCGTGGGCAGTTCAGTGGTTTCGGTCACGAAGGTTCCTTCTCCCTCGTCAGGCGGGCTCCGACTGGAGGGATCCCGCTACGTGTGCTCCGGCCGCCCCGTGAACACTGGAGAACCAGGGGCTGAGGACCGGGATTCAAGTCCACCGGCCGGTATGAAGGCTGGCGGAGATGGCGCCGGCTGGCGCCGATCGGACCGCAGACGGTCCGGAAGGGGTGATCCAGGGTGCCGTGACAGGCCGAAGCCCAGCTGGACCATCATCGGTCCGCTCGGTGCCTGGATCCACACCGCCTACCGGGTCCCCGTGAACACGGGTTCCGGACGGCTTCAGCCCCGGAGGGGATCGCCTGCGCGGTATGCCTCCACCTTAGCACCCGTGGCGTCCACCGGCAGAATGCGCACCTGCCACCGCTGGGCGGATCCGCCAAGGGCGGACTCCAGGATGCGGACGGCGCGGTCCGCGTCCTCGCGGCCGGGCGCCAGCACCATGACGGTGGGACCGGCTCCGGAGACGACGGCGGGCAGCCCCTCCGCGCGCAACCGGCGGACCAGCGCCAGTGACTGGGGCATCGCCGGTTCCCGGTAGTCCTGGTGCAGCCAGTCCTGCGTGGCCGGCAGCAGCCGCGCCGGATCGGCGGTCAGTGCGTGCACGAGCAGCGCCGCCCGGCCCGCGTTCGCGGCGGCCTGGCGATGCGGGACCGTGGCCGGCAGCAGGCCGCGGGCGGTCTCGGTGCTCAGCGGCTCGGCGGGGATCGCGACCACGGGCACCACCTGCGGGTGGACGTCCATGCGGGCGGACTCGTAGGCCCCGTCCTCACCCCAGGACACCGTCAGCCCCCCGGTCAGGGCCGGTGCCACGTTGTCCGGGTGGCCCTCGAGCGTCGCGGTCGCCTCCAGCAGGCCCTGCGCGGAAGCGCGTTCGGCCTCCGGCAGCAGCGCGTCGGCGGCTAACACCGCCGAGGCGTGGGCCGCCGCGGACGAGCCCAGGCCCCGGCCGTGCGGGATCCGGTTCACCGCGGTCAGCGCGAGTCCCGGCACCTCCCAGCCGCGGGCGGCCAGGTGGCGGCAGAGGGTGTCGATGATCAGGTGGGTGGCGTCCGTCGGCACCGCCCCGGCCCCCTCGCCCTCCACGGCCGCCGAGAACCCCTCGGTCACCGTGGTGACGACAACCTCGTCGCGCAGCTCCAGGGCCAGACCCAGCGAGTCGAAGCCCGGGCCAAGGTTCGCCGAGGTCGCCGGGACGGAGACGCGCACCGTGGTGCCTGCCGGCACCCGGCGCAGTCCCGGGGTCGCGCGGGGCTCGGCTGCAGGCATCATGACAGCCCCAGCGCCTGCGCCACGGCGACGACGTCGAAGGGCACCCGCTGCGGTTCCACGTCCGAGCCGTCGGCGTTGCGCAGGGCCCACTGGGGGTCCTTCAACCCGTGGCCGGTGACGGTGATGACCCACCGCTTGCCGGCCGGGACATTGCCCAAGCCGTGCTGCTTGATCAGTCCGGCGACGCCCGCGGCGGAGGCCGGCTCCACGAACACCCCCTCCTTGGCGGACAGCCAGCGGTGCGCGGCCAGGATCTCCTCGTCCGTCACGGAGTCGATGAGTCCGGCCGACTCGTCCCGCGCCGCCTCGGCCTGCTCCCACGAGGCCGGGTTGCCGATGCGGATCGCCGTGGCGATGGTGTCCGGCTCCGTGACCGGGTGGCCCAGCACGATCGGGGCGGCGCCGGCGGCCTGGAAGCCCCACATCCGCGGGGTCCGGGTGGACACCGCCGGCAGTTCGCCGGCGGCCGCACCCGGATGCGGGTTGGTGTACGGCCGGGAGTACTCGAGGTACCCCTTCCAGTAGGCCGTGATGTTGCCCGCGTTGCCGACGGGCAGCAGGTGGTAGTCCGGGGCGTCGCCGAGCGCGTCCACGACCTCGAAGGCGCCGGTCTTTTGCCCCTCGATCCGGTTGGGGTTCACCGAGTTGACGAGGAAGACGGGGTAGTTCTCCGAGAGCTTGCGGGCCACGTCGAGGCAGTTGTCGAAGTTGCCGTCCACCTGCAGCAGCGTGGCCCCGTGGGCGATCGCCTGGGAGAGCTTGCCCATGGCGATCTTGCCGTCCGGCACCAGCACGGCACAGGTCAGTCCGGCCTGCGTGGCGTAGGCCGCAGCCGAGGCGGAGGTGTTGCCGGTGGAGGCGCAGACCACCGCCTTGGCGCCCTGTTCCACGGCGGCGGTGATGGCCATGGTCATCCCCCGGTCCTTGAACGAGCCGGTCGGGTTCATGCCCTCGAACTTGACCCAGACCTCGCCGTCGACGAGCTTCGACAGCGCCGGGGCCTCGATCAGCGGGGTGCCGCCCTCACCGAGGGTCACCACCCGGGTGGAGTCGCTGACGGGCAGCCGGTCTGCGTACTCGCGGATCACTCCGCGCCATTGGTGTGCCACTGGTGTTCAGTTCCCTTCGACGCGCAGGACGGAGACCACGTCGGTCACGGCGTCCAGTTCCTTGATGGCGGTGACGGTGGAGGACAGGGCCCTCTCCCGGGCGGGGTGGGTGGTCAGGCGCAGCAGCGACTCCGCCGGCCCGTCCTGCCCCGGGGCGCCCTCGACGGCCCCGTAGACGGTGGTGTCCTCCGGCAGCGGCACCTGGCGCATCGACTCGATGGACACGCCGTGCTCGGCGACCGCCCCGGCGATGCCGGCCAGCACGCCGGGCTGGTCGAGCACGCGCAACACGATCATGTAGCTGGTGGTGGCCTCGCCGACGTCGAGGGCCGGAAGGGTCCGCTTCGGGGTCCGCGTGCGCCCCGGCCCGCCGTGCACGAGCCGGCGGGCGATTGACACGGTGTCCCCCATGACGGCGCTGGCCGTGGGCGCCCCTCCGGCGCCGGGGCCGTAGAACATCAGCTCCCCGGCGTTCTCGGCCTCGACGAACACGGCGTTGAAGGCCCCGTGCACCGCGGCCAGGGGGTGCTTGCGCGGCAGCAGGGTGGGGTGCACCCGCAGCACGGCGCCCTCGGTGCCGTCCTCGCCGCGGATGCGCTCGGCGATCGCCAGCAGCTTGATGACGTACCCGGCCTCGGTCGCGGCCTCGTGGTCCGCGGCGGTGATCCGGGAGATGCCCTCGGTGTGCACCGTGTCCATCGAGAACGGGGCGTGGAAGGCCAGGTTGGCCAGGATGGCGGCCTTCGCCGCGGCGTCCAGGCCCTCGACGTCGGCGGTCGGGTCCGCCTCGGCGTAGCCGAGGTGCTGTGCCTCCACCAGGGCGTCCTCGAAGGAGGCGCCCGTGGTGTCCATCTGGTCCAGGATGTAGTTCGTGGTGCCGTTGACGATGCCCATCACCCGGCTCACCCGGTCCCCGGACAGGGAGTCGCGCAGCGGCCGCAGGATCGGGATGGCCCCGCCCACGGAGGCCTCGAAGGACAACTGCGTGCCGGCCTTGGCCGCGGCGGCGAACAGCTCGGACCCGCACTGGGCCAGTAGCGCCTTGTTCCCCGTGATCACGGAGGCCCCGTTGGCGATCGCGCGCTCGATGAGCGCCTTGGCCGGGTCGATGCCGCCGAGCAGCTCGATGACGATGTCCGCCGAGTCCACCAGCGCCTCGCCGTCCGAGGTGTAGAGCTCCCGGGGCAGCTGGTAGTCGCGCTGGCCCTCCGGGTTGCGCACGAACACCCCGGCCAGCTCGAGGCCGGTGCCCACGCGGGCGGCGAGCATCCGGGCGTCCTCGGTGAGGATGCGCGCCACCTGCGAGCCCACGGTGCCGGCACCGAGCAGCGCGATCTTCAGGGGCGGGGTCGAATCGGTCATGGTCCTCCGTCGGGTCGGTCAGCGGTGGCGGTCGGGACGGTGCGTCACAGTCCGGTCTCGCGGGCGAAGAGGTCATCTTCGGTCTCGCGGCGGATGATGACGCGGGCCGCCCCGTCACGGACGGCCACGATCGCCGGGCGCGTGAGCTGGTTGTAGTTGCTGGACAGGGAGTGGCAGTACGCACCGGTGGCGGGTACCGCCAGCAGGTCGCCGCGCCGGACGTCCTCGGGCAGGTAGGCGTCCCGGACGACGATGTCCCCGGACTCGCAGTGCTTGCCGACGACGCGGGAGAGCACCGCGGGCGCGGTCGAGGTCCGGGAGGCCAGGGCCACCGAGTAGTCCGAGTCGTAGAGCACGGGGCGCGCGTTGTCGCTCATCCCCCCGTCCACGGACACGTACCGGCGCGGGTACGTGGCCGCCGCAGCGCTGGGGAGGCCGGGTGCGTCGACGGACACGGTCTTGCGCACGCCGGCCTCGTAGAGGGTGAACGTCGAGGGACCGGAGATCGCCCGGCCGGGCTCGATCGAGATGCGCGGGCAGGCGATCCCCAACCGCTCGGTGGCGGCACGGACGGCGCCGGCCAGGGCGGTGGCGATGTCCTCAGGGGTGCGCGGGTGGTCCGCGGCGGTGTAGGCGATGCCGTGCCCGCCGCCCAGGTCCAGTTCGGCCAGGTCCACGCCGTGGTCCTGGCGGATCTCGGCCACGAAGCCCAGCAGCTTCTCCGCTGCGACGCCGAAGCCCTCGGCCTCGAAGATCTGGGAACCGATGTGACAGTGCAGCCCGAGCAGCTCGATGGACTCGGCGGCCAGCGCGTGGGCGACGGCGGCGGCGGCCGGGGAGCCTGCCGTGCTGCCCTGGCCGCCGTCCGGGGCGGCCATGGACAGCCCGAACTTCTGGTCCTCGTGCGCCGTGGCGATGAACTCGTGGGTGTGCGCATGCACGCCCGGGGTGAGCCGGAGCATGACCGGCGCCCGCACGCCGGCCTCGGCTGCCAGCTCGGCGAGGCGCTCGAGCTCGTCCAGGGAGTCCACGACGATCCGCCCCACGCCGGTCTCCAGGGCACGGCGCAGCTCGGCGTCGGACTTGTTGTTGCCGTGCAGCCCGATGTGGGCGGGGTTCACCCCGGCCCGCAGCGCGATGGCCAGCTCCCCGCCGGAGGCGGTGTCCACGCGCAGTCCCTCCTCGGTGACCCACCGGGCGGCGGCGGTGCACAGGAAGGACTTGCCGGCGTAGTACACGTCCACTCCCCCGCACAACTCGGCGAAGGCAGTGTCGAAGGCCTCGCGGAACGCCCGGGCGCGGGCACGGAAGTCCTCCTCGTCCAGCACCAGCAGCGGCGTGCCGTG
>DATBUG010000071.1:0-1823 GCA_036516315.1 Citricoccus sp. | reverse complement strand
GTTGTCCATGGACACCGGGACCACGGGCACCAGCGGATCCACGTAGGTGTGCACGATTTGCCGGTCGGCGGGATCCACCAGGAGGGTGACCGGCTCGAAGTCCATCACCTCATGGGCGACCCGGGCCCACGCGCGCCGGGTGCCGGACAGGTCCCAGGAGCTGGTGCCCATCCGCGAGTAGGCGCGCGGGAAGGCCATCCAGAGCCGTTCGTGCCGCTCGGTGTCCGCCGGCAGGTGCCACGTCATCTCGGCGGCCGGGGGCTGGGCCGCGTCGGGCGGGGCCGTGCCGGACTGGGGCGCATCCGTCTGGGGCGCGTCCGTCTGGGGTGCGCTGGTGTCTGGAGCGTCGGTCCGGGCCGCGCCGGGCCCGGAGGCGTCGGCGGCGGACGGCGTGGAGCGGGTCCTGGACGCGGCCGGGACGCCGTCGGCGACCTCTCGGGTCGATGCCGGCGGTCGCTCGTCCATGGCTGCCTCTCGTCCGGTGCTGCACGGGGGTGGCGCCGGCCGCGGGGCAGGGACACGCCGGATGGGCCAGCACGCACCATGCTAGGCGAGGCGCGTCCGGACCGGCCGCAGGTAGCGACGGAAACGGCGGGCCGGCCCCTGGGGGCGCGGCCGGCGGCCCGTGTGGGCTCAGCGGTCCGTCTGAACGGTCAGCCCGAGGTCCGCGGCCACCGCCTCGAGGGCGGCCCGGACGGCGGCCACGGCGGGGGACCCGGCGGAGGAGGACCGGGTGGAGGTGAACACGGTCCGCATCGGCCGGCCCCGCAACCGGATGCACCGCACCCGGGCGGCCGGTTCCACCAGCATCAACCCGGGCAGCAGGGCCACGGCGTTCCCCGAGGCGACCAGCGCCAGGTGGGCCTGGAGGTCCGTGGCGACGTAGCGCACGTCCGGTTCATGACCGGCTGAACGGCACACCTGCTCCGCCCAGTGCCGCGTGGCCGTGCCCCGGGGCTCCATCACCCAGGGCAGGGGCCGCCGCTCGAGCAGCGCGGAGAGTTCCTGGCCGGCGGCCACGGGCGGATCGGCACGGTCCCACGCGGACTGGAGGTCGGCCGGGACCACGAGCTGCAGCTCGTCGTGCAACAGCAGGCGGCGGTCCAGGCCGGGCCAGTGCGGGGCCGCGTGTCCCGGGTACTGTTCGGCCACCACGAGGTCGAAGTCCCGGGCCCAGGTCTCGTGCAGGGCGGTCTCCGGTTCGTACTGCACCACCTCCAGGCGCAGCCCGGGATGCTCTGCGCGCAACCGGGTCAGCACCGGCGGCAGCACGGTCAGTGCGGCGGACTGGAACAGGGCCAGGGTGACCCGCCCGGTGAGGTCCTGCCCGGTCGAGACCAGGGCCGCCTCGGCCTGTTCGAGGGCGTCCAGGATCGGGTCCGTGCGTTCCACGAGTGCCACGGCCGCCTCCGTGAGCTGCACGGTGCGCCCGGCCCGGCGCAGCAGCACCGTGTTCGTCTCCCGTTCCAGCAGGGCCAACTGTTCCGACACCGAGGACGGGGCCAGGTTCATGGCTCGCGCCACGGCGGTCATGGTGCCGCGGATGGACAGCTCGCGCAGCAGCACCAGGCGTCGGACGTCCAGCACGGTGGCCTCCTCATCGCACGTTGCTCGTTGTTCGTTGTTCGTTGTTCGTCGTTCGTCGCTCGTCGTTCATCTGACCGTCGGCCCACGCCCGGCGCACCGGCGCCACAGTCGTTCGGATGCTCCGAAGGGTACCGTGCGGAAACGTTCGCTGGTGGTGCAGCATGTGACGGAGAACAATGGCGGCATGACCACCTCCACTCCCGGTGTCGCACACCCGCAGTCCGCCGATCCGGGGA
>DATBUG010000070.1:0-3340 GCA_036516315.1 Citricoccus sp. | reverse complement strand
GCCGACGGGTCGGTGCGGACGTGCGCTCAGTCCGCCTCAACACCGCTGGGGCGGTCCAGCAGGGCGAGGTCGTCCGGGGTCACCAGGTGGGAGGTCACGGCGTGCTCCACCAGCCGGGCACGGCGGTTGGTGGCCAGCTTGCCCCCGCCGCCGCGCAGCCCGGCGACGCCGACCCGGTCGAGCTTGTCGCAGACGTTGTCCAGCTTGCGGTTGAACCGGGTCAGGGGCCAGCCCAGCCGCTGGGCCGCGCTGGCCGAGGACGGCACGGTGGAGAACCCCGTCCCGCCGCGGCGCAGGATCGGCTCGGCCAGGGCCACGATCAGCGCCTTCTGTGAAGGGGTGAAGACCACCGGGCCGATGGTCGTCTCCCCCACCGTGTCCACGGCGGTGGAACGGTGCAGGAAGGACGGGTTCCGCAGGTGCACCGAGAAGTCGTAGGTGGTCGGCCCGGCCGTGAAGACGACGTTGAGCTGGCCGAAGACCAGGGGGATCCGGGACCCGGGCGAGAGCCAGGCCTGCATCCCGCCCGAGGCGTCGGCCACGGTCGCCGAGATCATCGATCCCACGTTGGCCAACCACCACAGTCCCTGCGCCTGCTGGATCTCCAGGAACCTCCGGTGCAGGTAGGGGTTGTCGTCGACCTCCAGGTCCCCCTCCCGGCCGATGGTGAACACCCGGTCCGGGGCGACCTCGTACCACTCCCCGACGAAGCACACCGACAGCTCGCCGGCACCGGGCACCGTGGTCTCCTCGGTGTCCACCCGTGCGTACCCCTCCATGTCCGTCCTCTCCTCAGTCTCCTGTTCCAGGGCACCGCCCCGCGCGGCGCTCCTGCCCTACTCCACGCACCCCACGGCCGGATCCGACTGCTTGCCGTTGGAGCGCACCACCACGACCTCGATGCAGGTGCGGTCCTGGTCCAGCACCGGGGTGGTGGCAGCGGTCTGCTCGGCCGGGGTGACCTCGCCCTTGCCCGTGGCCGTGGTGGTGCGCCACAGGTAGGTGTCCCCGTCCCGCGGGTCCGGGTTGGTCCACGTGAACACGGCGTCCTCCCCCTCGAGGGCACCGGACAGCTCGCGGGCTTCCTCCACCGGCTCCTCCGGCTCGGGCAGGGGCAGTGCCGGCGGCTCCGAGATGAAGGTGGGGCTCGCGTCCGGAGCCGCCCGCCCGGCCAGGTTCCCGGCCACCCACAGGGCCGCCACCACGCCGAGCACCAGCACCGCAAGGGAGGCGATGATCCCCGCCGTGTTCTCCGTGACCCAGGCCAGGGCCCCGGACCGGCTGGGGCGTTCCTCCACGCGGTGCGCGGTGGTGCCCTCCGGCTCCCAGTCCGTCCCCGTCGCGGGATAACGGCGGGAGGGCGCCCGGGACCCGGCGAGGCCGCCGTCGACCCGGCCGCCCATGATGGTCGGGTCGTCATCCGGTCCGGGCCCGGCGGGCGGACGAGAGGGAGCCTGACCGGCGGGCCGGATGACCGTCGCGTCGTCGAGGTCCTGTTCGGCACGGCGCGGCGCCGTGGCAGGCGGCATCGGCGGGAAGGAGGGGGTGGAGTCCGTGCCACCCCGCTCCGGGTCGATCGAGACGACCTGACGAACGCGCGTGGCGTCTCCGCCCTGGTCCTGGTCCTCGTCCTCCGCCTCGAGGTAACCCGCCTCGTCCATCACCTCGAAGGGCGTCACGGACAGCCCGAGCTCTGACTGGATCCGCTGCAGGGCCAGGGCGAAGGCATGGGCCGAGGGGAAGCGCGAGGCCGGGTGCTTGGCCATGGCGGTGGCCAGCACCAGTTCCAGGGAGGCCGGCAGGTCGGGCCGGTTCAGCGGTGGCAGCGGCGCCTTGGCGATCCGGGAGATCAGTTCCTTCTGGGAGTTGTCCGCCCCGGGGCGCACGAACGGGGACCGGCCTGCCAGCAGCGTGTAGAGCGTGGCCCCGAGGGACCAGACGTCCATGGCCACGCCGTCCGGTGCGCCACCGGTGAACGCCTCCGGAGCCGACCAGGGGATGGACATGCCGGCCTCGTCGTCGAACGACTCCGTGGTGCCGGAGATGCCGAAGTCCGTCAGGGCGGGCCGGTTGTAGTCCGTGGTCAGGATGTTGGCCGGCTTGATGTCACGGTGCACGATGCCGGCCCGGTGGGCGGTCTCCACCGCCGAGGACACCTGGACGCCGATGGCCAGCACCTCGTCCACGCCCAGGCGGGACCGCCGGTAGCGCACGTCCAGGGACGGCCGGGAACAGTACTCCATGGCCAGGTAGGAGTGCCCGTCCTCGGTGACGTCCGCCTCGTAGATGGTGACGATGTACGGGTGCGAGGACAGCTGGGCCATGAGGTTGGCCTCGGACTCGAACGACGCCCGGGCCCGTTCCGTGCGCAACCCGGAGAGCAGCACCTTGACAGCCACCTTGCGGCGGGGGCGGTCCTGTTCGTACAGGTAGACGTCAGAGAACCCACCGGAACCGAGCAGGCTGACGTAGCGGAACCCCTCGATGCGCGGCGGGGGCGCGGGAGGGCGCTTCGCGCTCACGGGATCCCCTCGAACCGCAGGGAGACCCCGTCCCCCAGGTCGGCGATGTCCCCGTCCAGGACCATGACGGCCTCACCCTGCCCCAGGCGGCGCGGAGCGGTGCCCTCGCGGATCAGCACGGTGCCGTTCGTGGCCTTCAGGTCCCGCAGCTGCACGTGCCAGCCCTCGAGGACGATCTCGCAGTGGGAGCGAGAGATGTCACCGTGCGGGCTGCGCACCTGCACCATCCGGGGCATGGTGCCCGAACCGACGCGGTGCGCCTGGGGCTGGCGGCCGATCACGGCCGGGCGGTCCAGGTCCAGCACCTCCCCCGTGGACATCCGGATCCGGCCCAGCGCGGGGCGGCGCACCTGCCGGGCGTCCCCCGAGAGGGCCTGCCCGCAGACCGAGCACGTCGTGGCGGTCGGCGGGCAGGCGTGCCCCCCGGAGCACTGGCGGGCCAGCACCACCGGACCGGTGAGCGGCGGCGGAGCGGGCGGCGTCGGGACGGGCAGACCGTCATGAGGTTCCACGTCGACCTGGGACCTCATGACGGTCCGCCCGTCCCGGCGCAGCCGCCGGTGACCGGCCCGGTGGTGCTGGCCCGGCAGTGCTCCGAGGGGCACGCCTCCCCACCGACCGCCACGAGGTGCTCGGTCTGCGGGCAGGCCCTCTCGGGGGACGCCCGGCAGGTGCGCCGCCCGGCGCTGGGCCGGATCCGGATGTCCACGGGGGAGGTCCTGGACCTGGACCGCCCCGCCGTGATCGGCCGTCAACCCCAGGCGCACCGCGTCGCCTCGGGCACCATGCCCCGGATGGTGCAGGTGCGCAGCCCGCAC
>DATBUG010000069.1:0-4142 GCA_036516315.1 Citricoccus sp. | reverse complement strand
GCGGCCCTGGTCCTGGCCGGACTGCTGAGCTGGTGGTGGATCCGGCGCTCCCTGCGTCCGCTCGGCGAGGTCTCCCAGGCCGCGGCCCGGGTGGCCGATGTGCCGATGGGATCCGGTGAGGTCTCCCTGCAGCCGTACCGGGTCCACCCGGAACTCGCCCGGACGGGGGACGAGGTGGGGGACGTGGGCCTGGCCCTGAACCGGCTCATCGACTCGGTGGACGGTGCCATGGAGGAGCGCAACCGGTCCGAGCAGCGCCTGCGCGCCTTCGTGGCCGACGCCTCGCACGAGTTGCGCACCCCGCTGGCCGCGGTGCGCGGGTACGCCGAGATGATCAACCTCACCGAGCATCTCACCCGGAACGGGCAGGCCGCCCTGTCCCGCGTGCTGCACCAGTCCGACCGCATGGGCTCGCTGGTCGAGGACCTGCTGCTGCTGGCCCGGTTGGACTCCGGGCGGGACCCGCGGCGCGGGGAACTGGACCTGGGGGAACTGGTGATCGACTCGGTGATGGACGCCACCGCGGCCGGCCGGGAGCACCACTGGACGGTGGACGTGCCCGAGGAACCCGTGACGGTCCTGGGCGACCGGCAGCAACTGGCCCAGCTCGTGTCCAACCTGCTCTCCAATGCCCGCAAGCACACCCCGGAGGGCACCTCGGTGGTGGTGCGCCTGGCCCCTGAGCCCGCGGAGGGGACGGTGCGCCTGACCGTGGAGGACGATGGGCCGGGGATCGACGCCGAGGTGGGGCCGGGGCTGTTCGACCGCTTCGTGCGGGGGGACTCCGCCCGTACCGCGCGGGAGGGGTCCACCGGGCTCGGGCTGGCGATCGTGCGGTCCGTGGCCCGTGCCCACGGCGGCGAGGCGACCGTGGAGTCGGCACCCGGCCGGACCGTGTTCACCGTCGAGCTGCCCGCCACTGGATCTGCGGGTCCCGGGGGACCAGAATGAGCTGACACCGGCCGTGCGTGCCGGCCGCCCGGGAATGCCGGGCCGCGCCCGGCGCGCGGGGACGCACGGCGCCCGGGTCCCGCGCCGTCCGGATCCGCGCACAGGTCCGGCACAGGAACGGCAAAGGGCACGCTGAGGGTGGGGTGGTGTTCTGGGTGGGGAGTAGCCAGAGGTGGATGGACCGACGAAAGGCCGAGCCGATGATGACTCCGGGCACCGACCGTGCACCCTTCCCCGTGCGGGCCGCCGGACCGTCCGCGACCGGGCGGGACGCGACGTGGAGGCTTCGATGAACCGGGTGGCCGGGACGGACGTGACCGTGGAGACCGTGGAGACCGTGACCCGCCACGAGTGGGAGCAGGTGGACGACGGCCCCGGTGGCACCGGCGTGCGGCTGACCCTCAGCGCCAGCTTGGGCGGCCGCCGGGGCGCCGCGGTGCGCGGGACGGTGGAATGGCCCGGGGGCATCCGGCAGCGGTTGCACATCAGCGGCTGGGAGCTGACCGGGCCGCAGGAACTGGCCGAGGCGTGGGCGGACCGGTCCCGGTTCGCCCTGGAGCAGCTCCGGCGGCGGGTGGCCGGGGAGCACCACGTCCCCCCGGGGCCCGGTGGCCGGTGGGACGTCACGGTGCGCCGACGCCTGCGCTGCACCGGCGCCGATACGGTGCCGTCCGGACTGGCCGCGCACCACGCGTTCGCCCCGACGCAGCTCTTCGTGGACGCTTCCACCGACGGCGCCGGCGTGGTGTGTCTGTTCGGCGACGGCCCCGTGGAGACCGATTCCGCGCGCTTCGGCTTCGCCGTGGGCATCGACGGGACCGTGGCCTTCGACCAGGTGGACCCCGGGGCGCGGGTCCCGTGCTGGGCGCAGGAGCCGGCCCGGGAGGTCACCCGGATGGCCGTGGCGCTGCGGGAGGCGGCCGACCGCCAGCAGGCCCACGGGATCGCAGCACAGGGTTGATCCCGCGGACGACCCCCGCCGCGCCGTCACCGCGCCGCGGCTTGTTACCCTGAGGCTGCACGCGGGATGCGCGCACCCCACTTCGGAAGGCAGGCCAGGATGGCAGACGTCAACCCCGATCACGCACGGAACGACCCCGACGAGGCCGCCAAGGCCACGAGCGAGAACACGGGCCACAGCATCGAGGGCGACACCCCACCGGCCGAGGGCGTCGGCGTGGGTCCGACCAACCCGGACATGGACGTGGAGAAGCGCGGTGAGGGGGCGCAGACCAAGACCTGGATCACCCTCGTCCTCGTCCTCGTGATCGTCTTCGTGGTCCTGGCGATCATCGGGCGCTTCGCCGGGTTCTTCTAAGCCGCCGGATTCCTCCGGCCGGACCGAGGCCGCCGCGGGCCGCGGTCCGGGCTCAGGCCAGCCCCCCGAGATGGAGCGCCACGAGCGTGCCGTTGAGCGCCACGTGCACGAGGATGCAGGCCCAGAGCCGCCGGTAGCGGCTCCAGAGGTAGCCCAGCACCAGCCCCGTCACGCCCTGGGAGGCGATGACCGTGGTCACGGCCAGGTCCGGTTCCAGCCCCGCCGAATGCGAGACCACGTGCATCAGGGCGAAGAACAGCGAGGCCGCCAGGATCCCTGTCCAGCGTCCGGCCAGCGCCTCGAGGCGGCTCTGGAGCCAGTACCGGTAGAACACCTCCTCGCCCACCCCCGCCGTCAGCGCGGTGACGACCGCCGTCACGGCCAGGGTCACCGGGTCCGGCCAGCCGTCCGGCACGGCGGGGGCCAGGGGCCCGAACTGCGTCATGGCCACGTAGGACGCCGCGGGAAGCAGCGCCCACACGCTGACGGGCACGCCGTGCCGTGGGCGGCCGATCCGCAGGCTCGGACCCCGCCGGCGCCGTCGCCAGCCCAGGTAAGCCCCCGGGAGGGCGATCAGCAGCCCGACCTTCCACAGGACGTAGGCCTCCGGCGGACCGGGCACGAACCCGGTGAGCGGGAACGCCAGCGCGCACAGGACCAGGACCACGGTCTCGCGCGCGACCGCGGGCCGGTCCACCGTCCGCGGCACCACCGTGTCCAGGCGCGGCGGCAGCAACCGGGTGGCCGCCAGGGCCAGGGCGGCGGCCAGGAGTGAGCCCGCCAAGGGCACCGCGGAGGCCCCCTCGTCCGCCGACGGCACCACCCATCCGCCGGTGCGCCACCACGTCCATCCGATCGCTAGGGCGAAGACCGCCGCCAGCGCCGTCCCGAGGGGCGCGGCGCCCTGCGGCCGTCGTACCCCGGCGCCTCGGCGCTCCACGGGTGGCATCACGTCCGTCCTGGTCTGCTCGGGCAGCTCCATGCCCACCACCGTAGGGGCCCCGCCGGCCCCCTGCCCGTGTGGTTCAAAACTGAAGGAATGAATCGGGGGGTGGTCGCGTTGTCCCCGGTGTGACTGAGATTCCGCCCGCCGGCGCCACGAACCGGCCCCCCGCCCAGGCCGCCCCGCACCCCAACCCGAGCACCGACCGTGCCGACTCCCTGCCCGAGGGCACGGTGGAGTTCGGCCTGCACACCTTCGGGGACGTCACCCACTCGCTTGACGGGCGCCCCCTGGAGCATCCCGAGGTGCTGCGCAACGTGGTGGCCGAGGGGGTGCTGGCGGACGCGTCCGGCGTGGACGTCTTCGGCATCGGTGAGCACCACCGCCCCGACTACGCGGTGTCCTCTCCGGAGACGGTGCTCGCGGCGCTCGCCGGCCGGACCGAGCACCTCAAGCTGATCTCCGCCGTCACCGTCCTGTCCTCGGACGACCCGGTGCGGGTCTACCAGCGTTTCGCGACCCTGGACGCCGTCTCCGGTGGCCGGGCGGAGGTCTCCCTCGGCCGGGGCTCGTTCATCGAGTCCTTCCCCCTGTTCGGCTACGACCTGCAGGACTACGAGCGGCTCTTCGAGGAGAAGCTGGAGCTGTTCGCCCGGTTGCGCACGGAGGCGCCGGTCACCTGGCAGGGCACCACCCGCGCCCCCTTGCAGCGGCAGTCCGTGTTCCCGACGACGGCGCACGAGCACGGCCTGCCGGCCTGGGTCGCCGTCGGCGGCACCCCGGCCTCCGTGGTGCGGGCCGCGCGGCACGGGATGGGACTGGAGCTGGCGATCATCGGGGGTGCGCCCGAACGCTTCGCCCCCTTCGCCCAGCTCTACCGCCGGTCGCTCGAGGAGTCCGGCACCGCTGCCCGCCGGGTGGCGGTGCACT
>DATBUG010000068.1:0-1587 GCA_036516315.1 Citricoccus sp. | reverse complement strand
GGCGTACCGCGTGGCCTCGGTGAGGCCGTCCGGGCCCATCAGGTGCAGGTAGGCCCAGGAGATGGGCATGACCCCCGCCGAGCCGTAGGGAGCGGCGGTGATGGGGTTCTCCGCGCTGGGCAGGTACGGCGTGAGGTGCTCGGCCACGGCCACCGGGCCGACGCCGGGGCCGCCGCCACCGTGCGGGATGCAGAAGGTCTTGTGCAGGTTCAGGTGGGACACGTCGCCGCCGAATCGGCCCGGCTGCGCCAGGCCGACCAGCGCGTTGAGGTTCGCCCCGTCGATGTACACCTGGCCGCCGGCGTCGTGCACCTTGCGGCAGACCTCGCGCACGTCGGCGTCGTAGACACCGTGCGTGGACGGGTAGGTGATCATGATGGCCGCCACCTGGCCGGGATGGGCCTCGATCTTCGCGTCCAGGTCCGCGGAGTCGATGGTGCCGTCCTCGGCGGTCTTGACCACGATCACCTTCAGCCCGGCCAGCACCGCGGATGCGGCGTTGGTGCCGTGTGCCGAGGCCGGGATCAGGCAGATGTCCCGCTCCCCCTCGCCGTTGGCCAGGTGGTACTGGCGGATCGCCAGCAGGCCCGCGTACTCACCCTGCGAACCGGCGTTGGGCTGGATGGAGACGCCGGCGTACCCGGTGATCTCGGCCAGCTTCTCCTCCAGGTCCTGCAGCAGGTACCGCCATCCCTCGGTCTGGTGGTCCGGGGCGAAGGGGTGGATGTTGCAGAACTCGGGCCAGGAGATGGACTCCATCTCCGCGGTGGCGTTGAGCTTCATGGTGCACGAGCCCAGCGGGATCATGGTCCGGTCCAGGGCCAGGTCGTACCCGGAGAGGCGCTTGAGGTAGCGCAGCATCTGGGTCTCGGAGCGGTAGGTGTTGAACACCGGGTGGGTCATGTACCCGCTCGTGCGCTGCTGGGCGGCGGGGATGCGCCCGGTGGTCCCGGCCGCCGGCGCACCGGTGTCCCCGGACTCACCGGACCCGACGCCGGCCGGCAGCGACTCGGCGGGCGCGCCGAAGGCGGAGAGCACGGCCAGCAGGTCCTGGTCCGTGGTCGTCTCGTCGCAGGAGATCCCGACGGTGCCGGCGTCGACGAAGCGCAGGTTCACCCCGGCGGCCTCGGCGGCGTTGACCACGGTGCGGGCCAGCCCCGGCACGGAGACCTGCAGGGTGTCGAAGAACTCCTCCTGGCCGAGCCGGAACCCGGCGGAGGCCAGGGCGGCGGCCAGGCGGGTGGCCTGGCGGTGGGCGTGCTCGGCGATCGCCCGCACGCCCTCGGGGCCGTGGTAGACGGCGAACATGGAGGCCACGATCGCCAGCAGCGCCTGGGCGGTGCAGATGTTCGAGGTGGCCTTCTCCCGGCGGATGTGCTGCTCGCGGGTCTGCAGGGCCAGGCGGTAGGCGGGACGGCCGGAGGCGTCCTGGGAGACGCCCACCAGGCGGCCGGGCAGCTGGCGCTCCAGGCCCTTCTGCACGGCCATGTACGCGGCGTGCGGGCCGCCGAAGAACAGCGGCACCCCGAAGCGCTGGGTGTTGCCGACGGCGATGTCCGCGCCCTGCTCGCCCGGCGGGACGATCAG
>DATBUG010000067.1:0-13511 GCA_036516315.1 Citricoccus sp. | reverse complement strand
CCTTGGTCTCTGGGGTCGCTGCTGGAATGGTCTCTCCGGTCGCCAACCAACGGGTGATTCCGTTGATGGTAACCGGTTGCTTCATCATGTCTACTGGTTTCTCCTGTACGAGTTCTGGGAACTTCTCCCGCCGGACGCTGTTCCGCCGCCGGGCCAACTGTCCAGTACAACCGGTACCGGGGCGGGTTTTGTTCCCGCGGACCCCGGCATCCGGCCGGTTCCCAGCGGATTCACAGCCAACCGCCGAGCCCCGTCCAGTCCCGATGTCCGTGCCTTCACCCTAGCGACCGACGCGGACCCCGCGCCAAGGTCTTCGTGATGCCACGGCGGATCGTGACGCATTCGTCACGAGCCGCCCTCCTCGAACTCCCGCTCGCCGCGCTCGCGGCGTTCGGCCTCGCGCTCGTCCAGTTCCCGGTGCAGCGCCCTGCGCTCGGACTCGCGCAGGGAGTAGGTCGCGTTGCGGATGGCATCGTCGTCGTCGAAACTCGACCCGATGGCACCGGCGAGCATGCCCAGGCTGGCCGCCAGCCAGGACAACTTGACGTAGTGCTCGGCCCCGGCCTCGGTCCCGAGGGTCTCGGTGAGGTAGTGCGGCGGGACCACCAGCACGGACGCGATGAGCAGCAGCAGGAACAGCCCCGCGTAGACCATCATCACCGCCACGGCCACGGTGATCACGGTGGCCACGTTGTCCATGGCCGCCCAGCGGCGGCTGGACCACTCCGTGCGCCGCGCCCACAGCCCGTTCGTGGCGATGAGCCACGATGCCATACCGGCGATCGACAGGACGGTGACGACCGCGAGGCGGTCCACGCCCATGTCCGCCGCCAAGGTCCAGATGCTGCCGAAGAACACGCCGTAGGCGCCCGCCGCCGAGGCTGCGGCCGCGGACGCCGTCATCGCCTTGGGCAACCGGCCCGGCCGGTTGGACTGGACCATACCGGCCAGCAGCCGTGGCACCGCCCAGATGCCGGTGGCGGTGACCTGTTCCACGGCCTCGGCCGACTCGGATGCGGTCTCGGACAGCGGCACGAGTGCGTTGAGGGCCTCCGGGTGCTCCGGGTCCTGGGTCTCGGTGCGCCCCCCGGGGCCGACGTCCACGGATCCCCGGTGCAGGTGGCCGACGAGCCGGGCCATCGTCTCCACCAGGCCCCGGCCCACCCGCCGCACGCCGAGCGCGGGCAGGAAGACGACGGCGGCACTGTGCCGCCGGGTCACCTCCGCCACCACGGGGCGCCCGCGCTCGTAGCGCGGCAGGTCCGTGAGGTAGAAGACCATGTCCCAGTCGTGGCGGGCCTCGGTCTCACCCACCCAGCGGATCAGGTCGACGCTGCCGTCCGCATCCAGGGGCACGACCTCGTCGACCACCTCGATCCGCCACTCGGCGTGGTCGTCCACGCGCCGGGTCAGTTCCTCGACGAGGTCCTCGCGGATGCGCGCGGCCATGATGGCCGGCATGCCGGGATCTGCCATCAGCCCGATCGTGGTGGTCATGGCCGACTCCTCTCTTCCGCGCCGAGCCGGCGCAGGATGCTCTGCAGGGCGGCCTGCACGGTCGCCCGGCGGATAGCCGGGCGGTCCCCGTCCAGGTGCAGTTCCTCGGCGGCCGGCCCCGGCAGCCCGGCCACGCCGAGGTACACGGTGCCGACGGGCTGCCCCTGGTGCGGCTCAGGACCGGCCACCCCGGTGGTGGCCACCCCGACGTCGGCACCGAGGGCCCGCCGTGCCCCCTCGGCCATCTGGGCGGCGACCTCGGCGTCCACGGCACCGTGGCGGGCCAGCCGGCCGGGGTCCACGCCCAGCAACGACTCCTTCACCGCGTTCTGGTAGGCCACGACCCCGCCCTGCAGCGTGGCCGAGACCCCGGGCACGTCCGCGAGGGTGGCGGCCAGCAGGCCGGCGGTCAGGGACTCGGCCGTGGCGATCCGCAGTCCCCGCCCCACCAGCGCGGTCACGACGTCGGCGGGCAGACTCATGCTCCGACCTCACCGGCCCTGCCGGCCTCGCCGGCCAGCGCGCTCCGGCGCAGCCTCCAGGCCTTGAGCACGTAGTCCGCTCCGGTCACCAGGGTGACCACCAGCGCGGCGCCCATCACGGCCCAGCCCGCCCACGGGTACCAGTCCCCCACCAGGGGCGCCAGTGGGGCCAGCATCAACAGCAGCGCGCAGGCCTGCAGCACGGTCTTGAGCTTGCCGCCCCGGGAGGCGGGCATCACGCCGTAGCGCAGCACCACGAACCGCATCAGGGTGATCCCCCACTCGCGCAGCAGGATCAGGACGGTGACCCACCACCACAGCTCGTCCAGGACCGACAGGACGATGAACGCCGCCCCCGTGAGGAACTTGTCCGCGATCGGGTCGGCGATCTTGCCGAAGCTGGTCACCAGGCCGCGGGACCGGGCGATGTCCCCGTCCAGCTTGTCCGTGTACATGGCCACCGCGAACACCGCGAACGCGGCCCAGCGCAGGCCCGGCGACTCCTCCCCGGCGTGACCGCCGGCCAGCAGGAACCAGACGAAGAACGGGACCAGCAGGATCCGGACCGTGGTCAGGACATTCGGCAGGTTCCAGTTCTCGCTCATCCGGCCAGTCTACGGACCCTCAGCGCCCGGTGAGCTGCCAGGCGTCCTCGGAGCCCTCGTCCTCCTCGTGCCAGTCCTCGGCCTGAGCCCGTCCGGCCAGGTCCTCGGCGACGAGGTCCCGGCCATAACCGTCCCCGTCCGGCAGCGAGCCGCGCACCAGTTCCTGGTCGGTGGCCCCCCGGCCGGACGGCGCGCCCGCCTCGTGGTCGGCGTGGACCACGTCCGCCGCGTAGGCCTCCGGGGCGTCCTCGCTGGGGGCCGCGGCCGGCGGTGTGTCACCGCGGATGGTCGCCAGCACCCCGGCCAGGTCCTCCGGCTTGACCAGCACGTCCCGGGCCTTGGACCCCTCCGAGGGGCCCACCACGCCGCGGGACTCCATGAGGTCCATGAGCCGGCCGGCCTTGGCGAAGCCGACGCGCAGTTTGCGCTGGAGCATCGAGGTGGACCCGAACTGGGTCGTGACCACGAGCTCGGTGGCCTGCAGCAGCAGGTCCAGGTCGTCGCCGATGTCCTCGTCGATGACCTTCTCGACCTTCTCCGGCACCACGTCGTCGCGGTACTGGGCCTGCATCTGGGACTTCACGTGGTCCACCACGGCGTGGATCTCGGACTCATTGACCCACGCGCCCTGCACGCGCATCGGCTTGGACTTGCCCATCGGCAGGAACAGGGCGTCGCCCTGGCCGAGCAGCTTCTCGGCCCCCGGCTGGTCCAGGACCACCCGGGAGTCGGTGACCGAGGAGGTGGCGAACGCCATGCGGGAGGGGACGTTGGCCTTGATCAGGCCGGTGACCACGTCCACGGAGGGACGCTGGGTGGCCAGGACCAGGTGGATGCCGGCGGCCCGGGCCAGCTGCGTGATGCGCACGATGGCGTCCTCGACGTCGCGGGGGGCGACCATCATCAGGTCGGCCAGCTCGTCCACGATCACCAACAGGTACGGATAGGGCTTGAGCACCCGCTTGGAGTCCGGCGGCAGGTTGACCTTGCCGGCCCGGATGGCCTTGTTGAAGTCGTCTACGTGCTTGTAGCCGAAGGCGGCGAGGTCGTCGTAGCGGGTGTCCATCTCGCGCACGACCCACTGCAGCGCCTCGGCGGCCTTCTTCGGGCTGGTGATGATGGGGGTCACCAGGTGCGGGACGCCCTCGTACGCGGTGAGCTCCACGCGCTTGGGGTCCACCATGACCATGCGGACCTCGTCCGGGGTGGCCCGCATGAGGATCGAGGTGATCATCGAGTTCACGAAGGAGGACTTGCCGGCACCGGTGGCACCAGCCACCAGCATGTGCGGCATCTTCGCCAGGTTGGCCATCACGTAACCGCCCTCGACGTCCTTGCCGACCCCCATCACCATCGGGTGGTCGGTCTTGCGCGCGGCGTTGGAGCGCAGCACGTCGCCCAGGGCGACGACCTCCTTGTCCGCGTTCGGGATCTCGATGCCGATCGCGGACTTGCCGGGGATCGGCGAGAGGATGCGCACGTCCGAGGAGGCCACCGCGTAGGAGATGTTCTTGGACAGCGCGGTGACCTTCTCCACCTTGGTCCCCGGCGCCAGTTCGATCTCGTAGCGGGTGACCGTCGGCCCCCGCGAGAAGCCAGTGACCTCGGCGTCGACCTTGAACTGCTGCAGCGTCTCGGTCAGGGCGGCGACCACCTGGTCGTTGGCCTCGGTGCGCTCCTTCGGCGGCGGGCCGGCCGGCAGCATCGAGGAGTCCGGCAGCGTGTAGGTCACGTCCCCACCCAGGTGCAGTTGCTCGGAGCGGGCCGGCATCGGCGGCAGGTCGACCGGCTTGGCCACCGGGGCGGCCTTCACCGCCGGCTGCACCACGCCGATGGGCTCGGTGGAGGGGCCGGTGGCCGGTTCGCCGGCCTGGTCCGCGCCGGCGGCCTCCTTGGCCCGGGCGATGGCCAGTTCCGCGGCGGTCGGGCGCTTGACGCCGGCCGGCACCGGCGGCGGCGCGTCCTTCTCAGGGTTCTCGGGGTTCTCGGGTTTCTCGGGTGCGGTCTCGGCGCCGGCGCCCTGCTCGTCGATGACGGCGGTCTCGTACGCCTCGGTGGTCGAGGCCGGGGACGCGGCGCCGTCGAGGACCTCGGTGGGCTCGTCCCGGCCGAACAGGCGGGAGCCCTTCTTCTTGCCGGCCTTGGCACCGCGGCCACTCTTGGAGCCGCGGCCCGAGGGGCGGTCGTGCTCGGTGAGGTACGACTGGTCGTGAGGCTCCTCCCCCGGGCCGGCAGCCGGCCGCGCCGCCGCGGCGCCGCCGTCGGGCTGGCCGGTGAGCCAGGCATAGGCGTCCCGGATCCGCTGCGGGATCTGCCCCACCGGGGTGGCCGTGACGATGAGGACCCCGAACAGGGCCAGGGCCACCATGAGCGCCCAGACCGGCCAGGGGGTCACCAGGGAGGCCAGCGGCGTGGTCACCAGGTACCCGACGATCCCGCCGCCGGCCAGCAGCTCGGCGAACGAGTCGGCGACGGTCGGCAGCCCGGCCACGAGGTGGGCGATCCCGGCGACCGCCAGCAGCATCACCAGCAGGCCGATGCTGATGCGGCCGTTGTCCCGGTGTTCCTGGGGGGTGCGGAAGTAGCGCACGGCGATGACCACCAGCACTGCCGGGGCGATGAGCGCGGCCCAGCCGAGGGTGCCGGCGGCCACGTGGTGCACCACGGTGCCGTAGCCCGGCGTGCCGCGCAGGCCCCACCACTCCACGGAGCCGATGACGGCGGCCAGCACCACGAGGAAGAACCCGGTGCCGTCGCGCCGGTCCTCGGGGGCGATGCGCACATCGCGGCCGATCTTGCGCACTCCCGCGCCGACCGGCGTGGCCAGGGCCATCCAGAACCCGCGCAGTGCACGCAGCAGCACCGGCGCCTGCGGTTCGGCAGGCACCTCGGGCACCGCGGCGGCGGTGCGCTTGCGCTGGGTGGAGCCGGACGAGCGCGCAGACGACGAGGCGGACTTCGAGGCCGAGCCCTTACGGGAGCCGGAGGTCGAGGACCGGGTGGACTGCGAACGCGTCGGGGAAGTACGGGTCGCCATGCACTGTACGGTACCGGGCACGGCCGAGGAATGCCCGGACCAACACCACCGGGCTCAGGCCTCGAGCACCACCGGGACGATCATCGGGCGCCGCCGCAGCTTGCGGTTGACCCACGTGCCGATGACCCGGCGGACCACCTGCTGGAGCTGGTGGGTGGTGTGGTCGGCGTTGGACTGCACCGCCTCCTCGAGGGCCCGGGCGATCTTCGGCGTGATGTCGTCGAACACCGCGTCGTCCTCCGCCACGCCTCGGGCGTGGATGTCCGGACCGGACACGATCGTGCCGGTCTGCCGGTTGACCACGGAGATCACCGAGATGAAGCCCTCCTCCCCCAGGACCCGCCGGTCCTTCAGGTCGGCGTCGGTGATCTCCCCGATCGAGGAACCGTCCACGTAGACGAAACCGCACTCGACCTCGCCGGTCACCCGGGCGACGCCCTGCACCAGGTCCACCACGGACCCGTTCTCGGTCAGCAGCACGTTCTCGGCCGGCACACCGGTGGACTCGGCGATCCGGCCGTTGGCGATCAGGTGGCGGGTCTCACCGTGCACGGGCATCACGTGCGTGGGCCGGACGATGTTGTAGCAGTAGAGCAGCTCGCCCTGCGAGGCGTGGCCCGAGACGTGCACCTTCGCCGTGCCCTTGTGCACCACCTCGGCACCGAGCTTCATCAGGCCGTTGACCACGCGGAACACGGAGGTCTCGTTGCCGGGGATCAGAGAGGAGGCCAGCACCACGAGGTCGCCGGCGTCCAGCTGGATGCGGTGGTCGCCATTGGCCATCCGGGACAGCGCCGCCATCGGCTCGCCCTGGGAACCGGTGCACATCAGGACCACCTCGTGCCCGGGCAGTTCGTCCACCTGCTTGAGGTCCACGAGGATGCCCTCGGGCACGTCCAGGTAGCCCAGGCGCGCGGCGATGCCCATGTTGCGCACCATGGACCGTCCCACGAAGCACACCTTGCGCCCGTGCTGGGCGGCGGCGTCCAGGACCTGCTGGATGCGGTGCACGTGGGAGGAGAAGGAGGCCACGATGATCCGCTTCTGGGCCCGGGCGAACAACCCCTCCAGGACCGGCCCGATCTCCTTCTCCGTGGTGGTGAAGCCGGGGACCTCGGCGTTGGTGGAGTCGGTGAGGAACAGGTCCACCCCCTCCTCGCCAAGGCGCGCGAAGGCCCGCAGGTCGGTGATGCGCCCGTCCAGCGGCAACTGGTCCATCTTGAAGTCACCGGTGTGCAGGACGGTGCCCGCCGCGGTCCTGATGGCCACGGCCAGGGCGTCCGGGATGGAGTGGTTGACGGCCACGAACTCGCACTCGAACGGGCCGATCCGCTCCGTGTCCCCCTCCGCGACGGTCAGGGTGATCGGGCGGATCCGGTGCTCCTCGAGCTTGGCCTCGATGAGCGCCAGGGTCAGCGTGGACCCGATCAGCGGGATGTCCGGCTTCATCCGCAGCAGGTACGGGACCGCTCCGATGTGGTCCTCGTGCCCGTGCGTCAGGACCACGCCCACGACGTCGTCGAGGCGGTCCCGGATGTACTCGAAGTCCGGCAGGATCAGGTCGACGCCGGGCTGGGTCTCCTCCGGGAACAGCACCCCGCAGTCGACGATGAGGATCTTCCCGTCGATCTCGAAGGTCGTCATGTTCCGGCCGACCTCGCCGATGCCGCCGAGCGGCACGATCCGGCAGGTCCCGGGCGTCAGCTGCGGTGGGGTGGACAGGCGCGTGCCTGGTGCCATGGGGTTCGGTCCCTTCTAGAAGGTGAGCCCGGCCTCCGCGAGGTCGGCCCGGATCACGGTCTGCTCGTCCTCGGTGGCCGGCGTCAGGGGCAGCCGGACGGTGGCACTGGGCAGGATCCCCTGCCAGTGCAGGATGGTCTTGGTGGACACGGCGCCCTGGATGTGCGTCATCACCGCCCGCTGGTACGGGTCCAGCTCGAAGTGCAGCGCCCGGGCGGTGGCCAGGTCCCCCGCGGCCATGGCGTCCACCAGGCGCCGGTAGAGGCGGGTGGCCACGTGGGCGGTCACGGAGACCACGCCGACGGCTCCCAGCGCCATCAGCGGCATGGTCAGCGCGTCCTCGCCCGAGTAGATGTCCAGGTCCGTGTTGGCCGCTACGAGGGTCGTGGACTGGAAGTCGCCCTTGGCGTCCTTCAGGGCCACGATGTTCGGGTGCGCGGCCAGCGCGATCAGGGTCTGCGGGTCGATCGGCATCACGGAGCGTCCGGGGATGTCGTAGAGCATCACCGGCAGGTCGGTGGAGGAGGCGATCGTCTCGAAGTGGGCCCGGATCCCGGCCTGGTTGGGCTTGTTGTAGTACGGCGTGACCAGCAGCAGCCCGTCGACGCCGGTCTGGGCGGCCAGCTGGGACAGGTGCACCGAGTGCCCGGTGTCGTTCATGCCGGTGCCGGCGATCACCTTCGCGCGGTCCCCCACGGCCTCGACGACGGCCCGGAACATCTCGATGTTCTCCTCGTCGCGCAGGGTCGAGGTCTCCCCCGTGGTCCCCGTGACCACCAGCCCGTCCGCGCCCTCGTCGACCAGGTGGGCGGCCAGCTTCTGGGCCGTGTCCAGGTCCAGGCTGCCATCGTCCGTGAACGGCGTCACCATGGCCGGGACGACGGTTCCGAAGGGCAGGTCGGAGCGCACAGAGGGGGTGTCGATCATGGCGTCCAGACTACCTGCGAGAATGTCCTGCGGTGCGCAGCCGCGCACCGGTTCCGAGCACAGGAGGGACGCATGGCGGCTCCCACGGCGTCCACGCGCCGGATACCGGGCGTCGACGCCGCACGGGGTATCGCCCTGCTGGGCATGATCGCCACGCACCTGGTCCTGCTCGTCACCCCCGACGGGTCCGAGCCGACGGTCGTGGGGCTGGTCTTCGCCGGAAAGTCCTCGGCGCTGTTCGCCACTCTGGCCGGCGTCGGGCTCGCCCTGCTCACCGGCGGGGCCGGTGCCCGGCGCGGTCCCCACCAGCAGGGCCGCCTGGGGTGGGACCGGCGCCAGGTCGCCGTGCGCGCGGTGCTGCTCTTCGCCGTCGGGCTGTTCTGCGGGTTCCTGGACATGCACGTGGCCGTCATCCTGGCCCACTACGCCGTGCTGTTCGCGGCGGCCATCCCCTTCCTCGGGCTCGGCGCCCGGGCGCTGGCCGCCTGGGCGGCGGGCTGGGTCCTGCTCTCCCCCGTGGCGGCCAGCCTGCTCTCGGCGTCGATGCAGTCCGTGGTGGGCAGCGCCGACTACCTCGACGGCTGGCGGCTGTGGAGCAACCCCACGGTGCTGGACCTGCTCGCCCGGCCCGGTTTGCTGGCCTGGGACCTGCTGTTCACGGGGTACTACCCGGTGCTGCAATGGCTCGGGTACGTGCTGTTCGGCCTGTTCCTGGGCCGCCTGCGTCTGGACCGGCTGCGCGTGGCGGCGGCCCTGGCCCTCGGCGGAGCGGCCCTGGCCGCCGCGGCCTTCCTGGCCGCCCGCCTGCTGCAGTCCCTGCCGGGCGTGACGGCGGAGCTCGCCGCCGGGACCGGCGTCGGCCCGGACCGGCTCGCGGCCCAGCTGCTGACGGGCGCGTCGATCTCCACGGAGTCGGTCCAGGCCAGTCCGGTCTGGTTCACCCTGGCCACCCCGCACTCCGGGGCTCCGCTGGACCTGCTGCTGACGTGTGGCACCTCGGCGATGGTCCTGGGGGTGTGCCAGCTGCTGTGCACCGTCGGCCGCGGCGTGCTCGCCTACCCGTTGATGCCCCTCATCGGGGCCGGGGCCATGACGCTGACCCTGTACGTCGGCCACCTCGTGGCACTGGACGTGTTCGAGTCCGCCACCGCCGACTGGCCGCGGCTCGGCCTGCTCATCGCCTATTGGGTGGGGTGCCTGGTGGCGGGCACCGTCTGGCGCGGCTTCGGCTGGAAGGGCCCGCTCGAGCGCGGGGTCTCCGTGGCGTCCACCACCCTGGCCGGGCCCCGGCCGTAGGGGCCCGTCCGGCGCAGGCCTGCAGCGGCAGTCTCAGGCGGTGAACAGGCGGGCGGCGTCCCGCATGGCCTTCCGGGCGCGGGACCGGTCGCCGGAGGCGTCGTAGCCCAGCGCCAGCCGGTACCAGGACCGCCAGTCGCCGGGCGCGGCCTCAGCCTCGGCCCGGAACCGGTCGAACTGGGCGTCCGCGGCGGCCCGGTCGATCCGGCCCCCCGGCGAGCGGGGCAGGTCGTCGGCCGGCAGCCCGCCCTCGGCGGCCAGGGTCCGGCCCATCCGCTGCATCACCAGCCCGAACCGCAGCTCGCGCCACAGCGTCCACAGGCCCACGCCCACGATGCCCAGCGTGGCCACGCCCAGCACCTTGGCCGCCGGCTGCGGGGCCTGGATGAAGCTCAGCGCCGAGAGCACGGCCAGCACGGCGAACAACAGCATGAGGGCGGCAATGGCGCCCACTCCGATCTTGGTCTTCACCACCGTGGCCTCAGTCCAGGTCCAGGTAGCCGTCGAGGCCGTAGGTCAGCCCCGGCCGGGAGGCGACGGTGCGCAGGCCCAGCAGCACCCCGGGCATGTAGGCACCGCGGTCGAAGGCATCGTGACGGACCACCAATTGCTCGCCCGGCCCGCCCAGCAGCACCTCCTGGTGGGCCTCCAGACCGCGCAGCCGCACGGCGTGCACGCGGATGCCGTCCACCAGGGCCCCGCGGGCCCCGTCCGGATCGTGGGTGGTGGCGTCCGGAGAGGGCCCGACGCCGGCCGCCGCGCGGGACTCGGCGATGAGCCCGGCCGTGCGCACGGCCGTGCCGGAGGGGGCGTCCACCTTCGCCGGGTGGTGCATCTCGATCACCTCGACCGAGGGGAAGTAGCGGGCGGCCTTGGCCGCGAAGGCGCTGGCCAGCACGGAGCCCAGGGCGAAGTTCGGGGCGATCAGCACCCCGACCTGTGGGTGGGCGGCCAGCTGCTCGGTCAGCGCGGCACGGCGCTCGTCCGACCAGCCGGAGGTCCCCACGACGGTGTGCAGCCCGTGCTCGACCGCGAAGGCCACGTGCTCCGGGGACGCGTCCGGGACGGTGAGGTCCAGCACGTGGGTGGCACCGGCGTCGAGCACGGCCTCCAACCGGTCCCTCGAACCGAGCCGGGCGACGAGCTCCATGCCGTCGGCGTCGTCGACCGCCTCGACGGCGTAGTGGCCCATCTTGCCGGAGGCGCCCAGGATCGCGACGCGGATCGAGTCATCAGTCATGGGTTCCAGTCTATGGCGCGTGGGCCGTCCTCTCCGGCGCGTGGCGCTCGTCCACCCGGCCGCCGTTGCGGACGGTGAACGTGAGCAGGAACGCCACCGCGGCGAAGACCGCCAGCAGTGTCAGGCCCACGAAGTAACTGTTGTGCTCCTCGTTGTAGGTGGCGCCCATGACCAGGGGCGGGAAGTACCCGCCGAGCCCTCCCGCGGCGGCGATGATGCCCCCGATCGTCCCCACGTCCCGCGGGTCGGCGGCGCGGCCGACCCAGGCGAACACGCCACCGGTGCCCAGTCCCAGGAACAGCGCCATCAGCAGGAAGACCGGGCCGTAGACGCGTTCTGCACCGGGCTGGAAGGCCACGACCACGGCCATGACCGCGGCCCCGGCGAACGAGGCCAGCGTGACCGTCCGGGGACCGAGCCGGTCGGCCAGGATACCGCCGACGGGACGGGCGACCACAGCGGCCAGCGCGAAGCCCGCCGTACGCCAGCCGGCCTCGGTGGCGGCGTAGTCGTAGACGTTGCCGAGGTAGGTGGGCAGGTAGTTGGAGAACGCGACGAAGGCCCCGAAGACGACGCCGTAGAGGAAGCACAGCTGCCAGGTCACCAGCTGGGAGAACGCGCGCAGGAGCTTGGGCAGCGCCGGGGTGTGCGCCAGGCCGGCACGGGCCGGGGCCTCCCGCAGCAGCACCGCGCAGAGCACGGCCACGATGGCCACCAGGACCGCGACCAGGACGTGCGTGGGCAGGTAGCCGATCCCGGCCACCAGCTGGGGCGTGGCGAAGGCCGAGATCGCCGTTCCGACCATCCCCGCGCCGAAGATCCCGGTGGCGTACCCCTTGCGGTGCGGCGGGTACCACGCGGACACGAAGGGGATGCCGATCGCGAACACCGCCCCGGCGATGCCGAGCACGAACGCCACCACCAGCAGCGGCACGTAGGCGTTCGTCATCCCGACCAGGCCGGTGAGCAGCACCAGGGGCGCCGTGGCCCCGAGCAGCACCGTGAACATGACGCGCCCGCCGTAGCGGTCCGTCAGCACCCCGACGGGCACCCGCGCCACCGCTCCCACGAGGATGGGCATGGCCACCAGGACCGCCGTCTGGGTGGGGGCCAGGTCCATCGCCTCGGTGTACCGGGCAGACAGCGGCCCGATCATGGTCCAGGCCCAGAAGCCGACCGTGGAGGCCAGCGTGGCCAGCCACAGGTTCAGGGCCTGTCCGCGGACGGGGCCGGCCTCGGTGGCGCCGGGTGCGGGGCTGCCGGGTGCGGGGATGCTCATGGTGGGCTCCTAGCGGCGGATCCGGCTGCGCTCGCGGTCCGGTGTGCCGACCGGGTCCCACCCACGGCGGACGGGCACGGTGCCGCGGCCGGGGCGCCGGGCGTCCCGGGACCGGTACACGATGTAGGGGCGGAACAGGTAGTGCAGTGGGGCGGTGAAGGCGTGGACGAGCCGGGTGAACGGCCAGATCGCGAACAGGGCCAGTCCCCACAGGGCGTGCACCTTGAAGCCGAGGGAGGAGGCTGCCATGGCGGCGACGTCCGGCTGCAGGACCCAGATCGAGCGGAACCACACGGACACGGTCTCCCGGTAGTTCGTCACCGAGTGGTCGAACACGGAGAGCGCCGTGACGGCCAGCCCCGCCAGGATCGCACCCACCAGCACCACGTACATGACCTTGTCGTTCGCCGTGGTGGCCATGAACACCGGGCCCGTGGTGCGCCGGCGGTAGATGAGCAGGACGACGCCGAGCAGGGTGCCGGCGCCGGCGACGGCCCCGATGCCCAGCGCCATGACGTGGTACATCTGTTCCGTGACTCCCCACGAGTCCGTCCAGGACTTCGGGACCACCAGTCCGACGATGTGGCCGACCAGCACCGCCAGGATGCCGAAGTGGAACAGCGGCGAGGCCCAGCGCAGCAACCGGGACTCGTAGAGCTGGGAGGACCGGGTGGTCCAGCCGAACTGGTCGTACCGGTACCGCCAGACCGCGCCGCCGACGAACACCGCCAGGACGACGTAGGGCAGCACGCCCCAGAGCAACACGTCCCCGATGCCGACCGGGGTCTCAGCGCCGGCCATGGCCAGCTCCTTCCGAGGCAGGGGTGAAGGGCAGCAGCCGCGGATCGGCCGGGTCCAGTCCGACGCTCTCCGTGGGTGGTCCGTAGCCGGCCATGGCCTGGACGGCGGCCCGGTCCTCGGGCGAGGGGCCGGGCAGGGTCGAGCACACCAGGGCGACGATGCCCTCGTGGGGCAGCGCATCGTCCCGCAGTGCCAGGCGCAGCAGCTCGAGGGACGGCCGGTACCGCTGGAGCAGCTCGTACCCGGCGTCCGGGCTGACCCGGGCGGCGAACTCCAGCACCAGGGGCAGGAAGTCTGGCAGTTCGGCCCCGCCCGCCAGGACGCACCCGTGGGCGCGGTACACCTCCTTGAACGCCGCCAGGGCCTGGCCGCGGCGCCGGGTGTCCCCGTCCGTCCAGTAGGTCAGGTGCAGGCTGTGGCGCCGGGACAGGTCGAACTCCTGGACGTAGTCGGACTGCACCTCGTGCAACGGCCGCCCGGTGAGCCAGTCGGCCAGCGGCTCCAGCGGCGCCGGGTCGACGCCGACCTCGGCGAGCGCGGCCCGCGCCGCGTCGAGGCACTCCAGCAGGTGCGCGTCCGGGTAGGCCAGCAGCAGGGCCGCCGCCTG
>DATBUG010000066.1:0-2127 GCA_036516315.1 Citricoccus sp. | reverse complement strand
CGTCCGCGCCGGCGACCGGGTCGCCGCCGCCGGCGAGGAGCTCACCGCCCACCGGCTCGCCGCCGTGGCCGCCGCCGGGACCGGCCGGGTGATGGTCCGGCGCCGGCCCCGCGTGGTGGTGGTGAGCACCGGTAGCGAGCTCGTCCTGCCGGGCGAACCGGTGCGCCGGGGGCAGATTCCCGACTCGAACTCGCACCTGCTCGCCGCCCTGGTCCGGGCCGCCGGCGGGGAGGTGGTCCACCGCGGTCAGGTCCCGGACGATCCGGAGCGGGCCCGGGCGCTGCTGGCGGAGACCGCGGCCACCAGTGACGCGGTGGTCATCACCGGAGGGGCCAGCGTGGGCGCCCATGACGTCGCCCGGTTGGTGCTGGCGCCGGAGGCCGACGGCGGCACGCCGTTGGACCGGTCCCCCGCCCCGGGTGACCCGACGGCGCCGTCCTGTGCCGGTCCCGCGGTCCGCTTCGACCGCGTCGCCGTACAGCCGGGCAAGCCGCAGGGCTTCGGCCTGCTGCCGGACGGCCGGCCCGTGTGGTCCCTGCCCGGCAACCCCGTCAGTGCCTGGGTGAGCTTCGTGCTCTTCGTCGAGCCGGGGTTGTGGGCGATGCAGGGCCGGGCCAGGCCGGTGGCCCATTGGCAGCCGGTCACCACGGCAGAGGGCTGGCGCTCCCCGCCCCGGCGCGAACAGGTGGTGCCCGTGCGCGTGGTCTCCGCCCCTGGCGAGGCGCTGCGCATCGCCCAGGCCACCGAGCGGGGGTCCGGGTCCCACCTGGCCGGGCGCATGGCCCGTGCTACCGGGCTGGCCCGCGTCCCGGCCGCCACGACCGAGGTGTCCGCCGGGGACACCGTCCTCTACCGAGCCCTGGAGGCCCCATGACACCCGCCGAACACGCTCCCGCCCACGCCGCCGTCACCCCGGACACCGGGTCCGGTGCCGACGGCTTCACGCACCTGGACGGTGACGGCGCGGCCCGGATGGTGGACGTGACCGCCAAGTCCCCGACCGTGCGCAGCGCCACGGCCGAGGCGACCGTGCTGGTCTCCCCCGAGGTCCTCTCCGCCCTCACCGGCGGCACCGTGCCCAAGGGCGACGTCTGGGCGGTCGCCCGGATCGCCGGGATCCAGGCGGCCAAGCGGTGCGCCGAACTGCTGCCCCTGGCGCACGTGATCGGCGTGCACGGCGCGACCGTGGACTTCGAGGTCGGCCCGGACCGCGTCCGCATCCTGGCCACCACCCGCACCGCCGACCGCACCGGCGTGGAGATGGAGGCCATGACCGCCGCCTCCGTGGCCGGGCTGGCGATGGTGGACATGGTCAAGGGCCTCGACCGTTCCGTGGAGCTGACCGGCATCCGGTTGCTCGAGAAGACCGGCGGCCGCTCCGGGACCTGGCGCCGGGAGGACCGGGTTTGACGTGGACACGCTGACGGCGGTCATCCTCTCCGGCGGGGCTTCCCGGCGGATGGGCCGGGACAAGGCCTCCCTCGTGCTGCAGGGCCGCACCCTCCTGGAGCGCACCGCGGCCGGGGTACGGGCCGCGGGCGCGGCACGGATCGTCGTGGTCGGCGATCCCCCCGCGGACGCGATTTCCCCCTCCTCCGCCCTGACCGGTGCGCGGTTCGTGCGCGAGCAGCCGCCCGGGGGCGGACCGGTGCCGGCGCTCGAAGCGGCCCTGGCGGTGGTGGACACCCCGTGGATGCTGGTGGTGCCCTGTGACCTGGCGCATCCGGAGGCGGCCAGCCGCGTCCTGGTCGAGGCCGCGCTGAACGTTGCGGCGTCAGGGGGTTCCCACGGCGCCGTGGCCGTGGACGCCGGCGGCCACCGCCAGCACCTGACCGCGCTGTTGGACGCCGCGGCGCTGCGGCGCTCGGCCGTGCGGGGAACGGCCCGGGTCCGGGACTGGATGGCCCCGCTGACGCTCAGCGAGGTTCCCGAGCCCGAAGGATCGGCCGGGCTCTGGGAGGATATGGACACCCCCGAGGATGTGGCCCGGGTACGGGCCGGGAGAGGAGCTGCCGTGACCGGTGGTGGGACGAACGAGATTCCGGGACTGCGGGACTGGATGGACGCCGTCGTGCAGGACCTGGACCTGCCCCCGGAGGTGATCGTGCCCTCGCCGCTGCTGGACGC
>DATBUG010000065.1:0-1793 GCA_036516315.1 Citricoccus sp. | reverse complement strand
ACCATGCTGGTCCGGGATGGAGAGGACGGGCCCGCGCGTCCGTCCGGGCATCCCGTCTTCAGCGCCCGGGACCTCGAGGTCACCACCAAGGCCGGCGCGCACCTGCTGGACGGCGTCTCGATCACCGTCCCCGCCGGCACGCTGGTGGGCGTCATCGGTCCCTCGGGCGCCGGGAAGTCGACGCTGCTGGACGCCCTGACCGGACTGCGGCCGGCCACGAGCGGACAGGTCACGTGGAACGGGCGGGACCTCTACGCCGAGTACGCCCAGCTGCGGTCGCTGGTCGGGCTGGTGCCGCAGGAGGACATCCTGCACCGCCAGCTCACCGTGCGCCGCGCATTGCAGTTCGCCGCGCGGCTACGCCTGCCACCGGGTACGCGCCGGGCGGACCGGGACCGGCGGGTGGAGCAGGTGCTGCGCGAGGTGAACCTCACCGACCAGGCGGACCAGCGGATCCACGCGCTCTCGGGCGGTCAGCGCAAGCGGACCTCGATCGCCCTGGAACTGCTCACCGCGCCACGGCTGCTGTTCCTGGACGAGCCCACGTCCGGGCTCGACCCCGGACTGGACCGGCAGGTCATGGAGAGCCTGCGCTCCCTGGCCGATGCCGGCCGGGTGGTGCTGGTGGCCACCCACAGCGTCCTGGCGCTGGACGAGTGCGACCGCGTGCTCGTCCTCGCCCGGGGCGGCCGCGTCGCGTTCTTCGGGCCGCCCGCCGAGGTGCTGCCCTTCTTCGGCCTGCACGACTACCCGGCGGTGTTCGCGGCCCTGGACGACGAGACCTGGGTGCAGCGGTGCGCGCCCGTGGCCACCACGGAGGGCAAAGACGGCCGGCCGGCCTCGGTGCGGGTGCCCGTTCCCGCGGCGACCCTGCCACCGCCCCGCCGGACGGCCGGGGTGCGCCAGCTGTGGACGCTCATCCGGCGCTACCTCTGCGTGGTCGCCGCGGACCGGTTGTTCGTCGTACTACTGGTCGGCATGCCCCTGTTGCTGGCGCTGATGGCGCAGGCCTTCCCCGGCCAGGCCGGGCTGTCCCTCGCCGAGGCCCAGGGAGACGTGACACAGGTCCAGCAGCGGCTCGTGGTCCTCGTCGTCGGCGCCGCGCTGATGGGCACAGCCCTGTCCGTGCGGGAGTTCATCGCGGAGCGGCCCATCTACCGGCGCGAACGCGCCGTCGGGCTCTCCCCGCCGTCCTATCTGCTCAGCAAGGTCGTGGTCCTCGGCGCGCTGGTCGCGTGCCAGTGCGTCGTCTTCACGCTGCTCGCCCTCCTCGGCCTGCCCGGCCCGGACAACGCCCTGGTGCTGGGACACGGCCTCGTGGAGATCGCCGTGGCGGTCGCGGCGGTCGGGGTCACGATCTCCATCGCCGCGCTGGCCATCTCCGCCGCCGTCACCTCGGCGGAGCAGACCATGCCCGCGCTCGTCGCGGTGGTGATGGCCCAGCTCATCCTGTGCGGCGGCCTGTTCCCGCTCGCGGGGCGCGAGGGCCTCGAACAGGTGGCCTGGGTGCTGCCGGCCCGGTTCGGCTACGCGGCGACGGCCGCCACGGTGGGCCTCCAGCGGCCCCCCGCACCGCAGACCGATCCGCTCTTCGACCCCTCGGCCGGTCAGTGGCTCACGGACCTGGGCCTGCTCGGACTCCAGGCGGCGGCGTTCCTCGTCCTGGCCGCCTGGACGCTGCACCGGTCCGTGACCCGGAACCCGTGGCGCTGAGCCCGGCCGGTCGCCCACCGGGCTGCCCTGAGGACGGTCCGGGGCCCGCCGTCAGGGGTAGACGGCCTCGGTCCCGGTGC
>DATBUG010000064.1:0-1645 GCA_036516315.1 Citricoccus sp. | reverse complement strand
GCAGGTGCACCCGCAGGCCGAGGACTACTGGGGGCACGTCAACCCGGTGGGGCCGCGGGGGGTGTACGACGAGGCCAAGCGCTTCGCGGAGGCGATGACCGTGGCCTACCGCGGTCAGCACGAGGTCGACACGGCGATCGTCCGCATCTTCAACACCTACGGACCGCGGATGCGCCCCCGGGACGGCCGGGCGATCCCCACGTTCATCCGGCAGGCGCTGGCCGGCGAGCCGCTGACCGTGACCGGGGACGGTTCCCAGACGCGCTCGGTCTGCTTCGTCTCCGACCTGGTGCGCGGGATCCTGGAGTTGGCGTGGAGCGGGCACGCCGGGCCGGTGAACATCGGCAACCCGCACGAGCTGTCCGTGCTGCAGATCGCGCGCGACGTGCTCGAGGCCACCGGGTCGGACTCCACGATCGAGTTCATCGACCGCCCCGTGGACGATCCCCGGGTGCGCCGCCCGGACACCACCCTGGCCCGGCAGGCCCTGGGCTGGGAGCCGGAGGTGCCGTGGCGCGAGGGCCTGGCCAGCACGGTCGAGTGGTTCCGCACCGCCGTGGAGCGCGAGGGACTGGTCGAGTCCGGGCTGGGCTGACCGCAGCCCAGCACCCGGTGGCGGTCAGCTGACGTACTGGCGGGCGGCGCTGGTGCGCTGGGACTCCTCCAGGGCCACGAAGCGCCGTTCGACGCGCTCGGGCAGCGGCCGGCGCCGGCGCACCACCCAGCCGGTGCCGGCGAGGGCGTCCGCCACCGCCGCCGCCGTGACGCGGTCCCGGGGAGCGGTGGCCACCACGTGCCGCGTCCGGCGCACGGCCGCCGGCACGGGACGGCGCAACCACGTGAACCACAGGGTGTTGCGCAGACCGTGCCGGCGCCGCAGATGGGGGTCGCGGGCCTTCGAGGCCTGGTGGTGCACCACCACGTGCGGCAGGTGGCACAGCTCCCAGCCCGCCGTGGCGAGGTCCGCCGCCATCAGCTCCTCCTCGCCGCCCAGCCACAGCCGCGGGCTGAACCCGCCGACGTCCCGGAACGCCTCGGTGCGCACCACGGAGGCACCGGCCAGGAAGCTGCCGAGCGCGGGGCCGGGCAGCCAGTCCGGTCCCCGGACGGGGGAGTGCAGCAGTTCGGCGTTGATCGGGTCCTCGCGCGCACCGGGTTCCACCAGGATCCGGCCCGTCACCACCCCGAGCCGCGGATGGGCAGACATCGCCTCCACCGCCGCCTGCAGCGCGCCGGGCTCCCACCACGTGTCGTCATCGCAGAAGGCCACGAACTCCGTGGTGACCAGGTCCACCGCCACGTTGCGCCCGACGGCGCCCAGGTTCCGTCCGCTCTCGACGAGGGTCAGGCGCGGCTCGGCGCCGAAGCGCTGGCGGACGGCCTCCGCGGTGCCGTCCGTGGAGGCGTTGTCCACCACGTACAGGGCAGGGCGCTCCGGCAGCGCCAGGACGCGCTCGATGGCCCGCAGCGCCTCCGGGCGGCGGTTGTAAGTGATCATCACGACGGACACCCGTTCGTGGACCGGAGCCTGGCCGGCCGGCCGGATCACCTCGGCTCGCCCGGCCAACAGGTCCAGCTCGCGCACGACCCGGTCGCCGACGGGCCGCCTGCGGGCCACGGCCGCCGGCACCCGCGGCAGGGCCCG
>DATBUG010000063.1:0-4615 GCA_036516315.1 Citricoccus sp. | reverse complement strand
GTCCTCCGGGTCCCCGAACTCGCCGCGGATCACGCTCACCAGCCAGCGCAGGCCCGGGTACGCGGCCGCCAGGCTCTCCTCGAGGCCGGCGGCGAGGGCGGCGCCGTCCACGGCCGCGTCCACGTCGTCCCGCACCAGCACGCCCAGGCGGACGAGGACGGCAGGACCCGTCACCGGTCCCGGGGCCCGGGCTCGCCCGGTGCGGGGTCCCGGACCACGGGCACCGGACCGGTCACCACGGGCACCGGGCCCGTGCCCAGCGGCACCGCGCCGGGGCCGACCGGGACCCTGTCCTCGCCGATCACCGGGTGGGAGCCGGTGGCCGTAGAGACGGCCGCGGCCTCGGCATCCGGGTCCACACCGGAGGTGAACTGGGACATGTACAGCCGGTGATAGGCACCCTGGGCCGCCAGCAGCCCGTCGTGGTCGCCCTGTTCGACGATGTCCCCGTGCTCCATCACCAGGATCACGTCCGCGTCCCGGATGGTGGACAGCCGGTGGGCGATGACGAACGAGGTGCGGTCATGGCGCAACGCGGCCATCGCCTCCTGGACGAGCACCTCGGTGCGGGTGTCCACGGAGGAGGTGGCCTCGTCCAGGATCAGCAGGGCTGGATCGGCCAGGAAGGCCCGGGCGATCGTGATGAGCTGGCGCTCGCCCGCGGAGATGTTCGCCCCCTCGTCCTCGATCACCGTGTCGTAGCCGTCCGGCAGGGTGTGCACGAAACGGTCCACGAACGTGGCCTTGGCGGCGGCCACGACCTCCTCGTCCGTGGCGTCCAGCCGCCCGTACCGGATGTTCTCGCGGATGGTCCCGCCGAACAGCACGGCGTCCTGCAGCACCATCCCCACCTGGCCGCGCAGCACCCCACGGTCCAGGGACCGGATGTCCACGCCGTCGAGGCGGATCTGGCCGGCGTCGATCTCGTAGAAGCGCATGATGAGGTTCACCAGCGTGGTCTTCCCGGCCCCGGTGGGCCCGACGATCGCGATGGTCTGGCCGGGTTCGGCGGTCAGGGACAGGTCCGTGATGAGCGGCTTCTCCGGGGTGTAGGAGAAGGCCACGTGGTCGAACTCGATCCGCCCGCGCACCGGTTCAGCCAGGGCGGCGGGGCGGCGGCCGTCCGGGTCCAGCGTGCCCTCGCGGGCCTGTTCGGACAGGTCCGGCTCCTGCTCCTCGGCATCCAGCAGCTCGAAGATGCGCTCAGCCGAGGCCACCCCGGAGATGAGCATGTTGGCCATGCCGGCCATCTCCCCCAGGGGTGCATTGAACTCGCGGGAGTACTGGATGAAGGCGGTGACCTGGCCCAGGGACATCTGCCCGGTGGCCACCCGCAGGCCGCCCACCACAGCGATGCCCACGTAGCCGAGGTAGGTCACCCACTGCATGATCGGCATGATCATCCCGGAGTAGAACTGGGCCCGGAACGAGGCGTCGAACAGGTCCTCGTTGCGCTCGTCGAACCGCTCGCGCATGGCGGCCTGCCGGCCGAACACGGTGACCAGCTCGTGCCCGGTGAAGGACTCCTCGATGTGCCCGTTCAGCCGCCCGGTGTTCTTCCACTGGCCCGCGAACAGCTTCTGCGACTTCGAACCGATGATGCCCACGACCACCCCGGACACCGGCAGGGCGACCAGGGCGATCAGGGCGAGCTGCCAGGACAGCACGAACATCATGATCGTGATGCCGATGACCGTCATCAGGGCGTAGAACAGCGAGGCGAAGGCCTGCTGCATGGCGGACTGCACGTTGTCCACGTCGTTCGTGGTGCGCGAGAGCAGGTCCCCGCGCTGGCGGGTGTCGAAGTAGCTCAGCGGCAGCCGGTTGACCTTGGCCTCGATGGCCTCGCGCAACCGGTAGATCACCTTCATGACGATCTCGTTGAGCACGAAGCCCTGCAGCCAGTCGAACAGGGAGGCCACGAAGTACATCCCCAGCACCACGGCCAGCAGGCGGGACAGCACCACGAAGTCCACCCCGGCGCCGGAGACGACGCCATCGAAGATCACGTCCATGGCCTGGCCCAGGATGGCCGGTGCCCACACCGTCAGCACGGTCGAGATCGCGCCGAAGACGAACACCGTGGTCACCCCGAAGCCGTGGTCCTTCAGGGTCGCGAAGAGCCGGCCGAGGGAGGGCCAGAACGCCTTGGCCTTGCGCGGCGCGTTGGTGTTGCCCCATTCGTCCGAGCCCACCGCGTCCTGCAGCTCGGTGATCTCCTGCTCGGAGACCTCGACGTCGGCCGCCTCGTCCCGCCGGCGGCCGCGCCGGCTCCGCGCCGACGGGTGCACCGGCGGGAACAGCTGCTCCACGCCCTTGAGCTCCTTCAGGGTCCGGGGCGCGTCCGTGGTCCTGGTGTCCCGGCTCATGCCAGCTCCTCCGCGCTCAGCTGCGAGTCGACGATCTCCCGGTAGGTCTCCGAGGTCGCCAGCAGGTCCTCATGGGTGCCGCGGCCGACGATCCTGCCCTCCTCGAGGACGAGGATCTGGTCCGCGTCGGTGATGGTGGACACCCGCTGGGCGACCATGATCGAGGTGGCGCCCTCGGTGTAGCCGGCCAGGGCCGCGCGCAGCCGTGCGTCCGTGGTGACGTCCAGGGCGGAGAACGAGTCGTCGAACAGGTAGACACGGGGCCGGGCCACGAGGGCCCGGGCGATGCACAGGCGCTGGCGCTGGCCGCCGGAGACATTCGTGCCGCCCTGGGAGATCGCCGAGTCCAGTCCGGTGCGGGCCTGCTCGCCCTCCCCCGTGGTGCGCTCGCGGACGAACTCGGTGGCCTGCGCGGTGTCCAGCGCGGCCCACAGCTCGGCGTCGGTGGCCTCCGGGTTGCCGAAGCGCAGGTTGTCCGCCACCGAGCCGGAGAACAGGTAGGGCCGCTGCGGGACCAGCCCGACGGCGCGGGTGATCTCGAGACGGGACATGCGCTCCACCGGGACGCCGTCGATCAGCACCTCGCCTTGCGTGGCGTCGTACAGCCGCGGGATGAGGTTCACCAGCGTGGACTTGCCCGAGCCGGTGGAGCCGATGATCGCCGTCGTGCGCCCGGCCGGGGCGGTGAAGGAGACGCCGTCCAGGATCGGGGACTCGGCACCCGGGTAGGCGAAGCTGACGTTGCGGAACTCCACCGTGCCGCGGGGGTCCTCCGGCGTCACCGGGTGCTCGGGCTCGGCCAGCGAGCCGGTGGTGGTCAGCACCTCGCCGATGCGGCGGGCGCAGATGATGGCCCGAGGGAACATCATGAACATGAACGTGCCCATCATGACGGCCATCAGGATCTGCAGCAGGTACTGCATGAACGCGGTCAGGGCGCCGACCTGCACGAGCCCGGCGTCCACGCGCAGGCCGCCGAACCACAGCACGGCGGCGGTGGCCAGGTGCAACACGATCGTGATGATGGGGCCCATCAGGACGAACAACCGGCCGATGTCCACGGAGGTCTTGGTCAGGGCGGCGTTGGCGTCCGTGAACCGCTGCGCCTCGTGGCGTTCGCGGACGAAGGCGCGGACCACGCGGATGCCCATGATCTGTTCGCGCATCACGCCGTTGACGTCGTCGATGTTGGACTGCATCCGCTCGAACAGGGGCATCAGCCGCCGCACCAGCAGCCCGACGGCCAGCAGGAGCACGGGCACGGAGACCCAGACCAGCCAGGACAGCCCCGGGTCCTCCTGGATCGCCATGATGATCCCGCCGATGGACATGATCGGCACCATCACCATGAAGTTCAGGGCCATCAGCACCACCATCTGGACCTGCTGCACGTCGTTCGTGCCGCGGGTGATCAGCGTGGGCGCGCCGAAGCGGCCCATCTCCTCGGCGGAGAACCCGTCCACGCGCGTGTAGACGGCCTGGCGCAGGTCCCGGCCGAGGGACATGGACAGCCGGGCGCCGAACCAGACGGCGGTGATGGCCGCCACGAGCTGGACCAGGGCCACGCCGAGCATCACGGCGCCCGTGCGCCAGATGTACCCGGTGTCCCCCCGGGCGATGCCGTAGTCGATGATGTCCGCGTTCAGGCTGGGCAGGTACAGGGTGGCCAGCACGGCCACCAACTGCAGGACCAGGACGGCCAGCACGTGGGGCCAGTAGGGCCTGCCGTAGTGCCGGACGAGTTTCCAGAGCATGGGTGTCGCTCCCGGGTCGGTGAGGGGTCCGCCAGGGATGGCCTCGCGGAACGGGGTGTCAGGGGAACCGGACGTCCCTCCCCGGCGGCAGGTCGACGCCGGTGCTGCGGCGCGCGGGAGGTGGGGTCCGAGCTGGTCCGTAGTCCATCATGCCCCAACCATCCCGCGGGCCGCTGCCCTGGCGGACGAATCATCGCCCGTCACGGCGGATCGAGCAGGATCGGAGACCGTCAACCCTCGATCCGGTCCGCGTTGGCATGGATGGCGTCCCGCAGGTACTGCGCCAGCCCGGGACGCAGGTCCTCGTAGGTGGCCCGGAACCGCGGGTCCTGGACGTACATGTCCCCCAGATTGCGGTGGAACCCGGTGTCCACCGGGAAGAACCAGCGGTCCATGTGCGCCCGGGCGGCCTCGGCGGCGTCCATCGCCTGGGCGGAGTCCGCGGGGACGCCCGCGTCCAGGGCGGCGATGATCAGCCGGTTGTTCTCCCCC
>DATBUG010000062.1:0-4950 GCA_036516315.1 Citricoccus sp. | reverse complement strand
ACCCGCCCCGGCACACGGAAGGGAGCCCCGGACCTCGCGGTCCGGGGCTCCCTTCCGTGTCAGGCCCCTCGGGGCCTCAGGTGGTGGGGCCGGGGTCGATGCCCTCGTCCCCGGAGAGGTGGTCGGGGTTCCTGTTCAGGTGGATCAGGGACACCGCGAGACCTCCCCAGACGGTGAGGATGGCGACGATCATCATGACGATCGCAATCGGGTCCATGTCAGACTCCCTTCGGTGCGGTGGAGGCGGGATCCGCGGCGTCGACGCCGGCGGCCGGCACCGGCTCCTCGGCGCGGCGGCGCGGCCGGCTCAGGGATGCCGGGGCGGTGAACGGGCTGTCCGAGTCCAGGTGCTCCTGGTACAGGTTGGACTTCTTCGACCACGGGATCAGGGACAGGATGACCGCCAGGACGATCAACCCGATCGACATTCCCCAGCCGAAGGTGTTGACGAACCAGTCCGGGAAGTCCCCGTAGCCCTCGTTCAGCTTGGCCGTGACGTCCGAGAGGAAGATGTAGGCCAGCACCACCGGCATGACCACGGCGACGAGCACCTTGAACAGCCGGCCGAGGCGGAACGAGGAGACGCTGTTGAGGTGGGCGACCATGCGGTCCAGCATGCCCAGCACCCCGGAGACCACGAGCACCGCGATCAGGGCGGCGCCGACGATGCCGAACTGGTTGGCGAAGTTGTCCGTGATGTCCAGCAGGTTCAGGCCGGTGCTGGTGGAGAACAGCGCCAGGGACGCCACGGCGCTCAGGCCCACCACGACGATCACCGCCGTCCAGCGTCCCCAGCCCAGCTTGTCCTTCACCGCGGAGACCACGACCTCGAGGATCGAGATCAGCGAGGTGATGCCCGCGACCACGAGCGAACCGAAGAACAGCACCCCGATCAGCGAGCCCAGCGGGGCCTCGTTGATGATGGTCGGGAAGGCGATGAAGGCCAGGCCGATGCCGGAGGCCACGACGTCGGCGATCTCCACCCCGGAGGCCTGCGCCATGAAGCCCAGCGCGGAGAACACGCCGATGCCGGCCAGGATCTCGAACCCGGAGTTGGAGAAGCCCACCACCAGGCCCGAACCGGTGAGGTTCGTGCGCTTCTTGAGGTAGGAGGCGTAGGTGATCATGATGCCGAAGCCCACGGACAGCGAGAAGAAGATCTGGCCGTAGGCGGCGATCCACACCGCCGGATCGGTCAGCACCGCCCAGTTCGGGGTGAACAGGGCGTTCAGGCCGCTGGCGGCACCCGGCAGCGTGAGCGCCACCACGACCAGGATGATGAACATCAGGACCAGGATCGGGATGCCGATCAGCGAGGCCATGGCCACGCCCCGCCGCACGCCGAAGCCCATGACCAGGATCAGCACGACCCAGACCGCGAGCATGGGCCAGAACACGCTGGGCACGAAGTCCAGCCCCGGGGTGACGTCCTCGGCCACCTGCAGGTACTCGCCGATCAGGAACCCCTCGGGGTCGTCCCCCCACGACTTGGACACCGAGAAGAACGTGTACATCGAGGCCCAGGCCACGATCGCGGCGTAGTAGATGCCGATGACGAAGCAGATGAGCACCTGCCACCAGCCGATGGACTCGGTCCACCGGCTCAGCCGGCGGAAGGCCATGGGCGGGGCACCGCGGAACCGGTGGCCGATCGCGTAGTCGAAGAACAGCAGCGGGATGCCGGCGCTCAGCAGGGCCACCAGGTAGGGGATGATGAACGCGCCGCCGCCGTTCTCATAGGCGACGTAGGGGAAACGCCAGATGTTGCCGAGTCCGACGGCGGACCCGATCGCGGCGAAGATGAACGCCCAGCGGCCGGCGAACTGCTCCCGTCCGGCCTTCTGGGGTGATGCGGTGGTGGATGACACGGTCCCTCCCGGTCAGTGCCTCGGCCGCGCAGGGCCGCCGACCGCCCGGTGAGGGTGGAGGTGCGGTACTGCCCAGCGCTGCGGTGCGGATTGTGGTGGCGACCACCCTAGTGCAGTCCCAGACCCGGCGTACACTTCCCGGGCCCGGTCCGTGCACGTCAGGACCGGGTCGTCAACCGCCCTGGATGCACTGGCCGGTGGAGACGGTCTCCTCCATCCGCTGCGCCCCGGTGAGCACGTCCTGCGCCTCCTCGCCGGTGATGGCGTAGCCGACCTTCACGTCCCCGGCCGCCCGGGCGAACACGACGCCGGCCACGGTCCCGGACTCGTCCAGCAGCGGCCCGCCGGAGCTGCCGAGCTGGACGTCCGCGTTGAGCTGGTAGATGTCCAGCGGCCCCGGGTCCCCGCCGTAGATGTTGTTCACGGTCACCTCGCCGCGGGCCTGCACCTCGGCCGGGCCCCTCGAGAACGGGCCGCCTGCGGGGTAGCCCATGATGTAGCCGCTGTCCCCGTCGGTCATCTGCGCGCCGGTCTGCAGCACCGGGAGCTCGGCGCCGTCGACGGCGATGACCGCCAGGTCGCGTTCCGCGTCGAAGTACACCACCCGCCCGGCGTGGACGGTGCCGTCCGGGGCCTCCACGGACGGCTCGGTCAGGCCGGAGACCACGTGGGCGTTCGTCACCACGCGGTCCGCGGTGACCGCGAAGCCGGACCCGGTCTGGTTCTGCCCGCAGACGAAGGCCGTGCCGCTGATCCGCACCACCGAGTCCTGCGCGGCCTCGATCGCGCTGTCCGGCTCGGGTGCCGTGGGGTCCGCCGTGGGGGTGGCCTCGACGATCGGCTCGGCCAGTTCGGGCACGACGTCGGACCCGGCCACGGTGGAGCGCAGCTGCGCCACGACCGCCTTGGCCGCGTCCGGGATCGCCAGGTTGATGGCCGTGATGACCCGGGACTGGGCGATCGCCCCGGTCACCGGCGGCAGGCCCATCGAGGACGCGGAGAAGGCCAGCATGGCGATGAGCACCGCCGCGACGGCGGTGTTCACCACCGCCCCGCCCAGCCGGTCCGCGGTGCGCAACGCCGGCAGGGCCATACGCAGCCGGATCGCCCGGCCGATGCCGGCGCCGATGCCCTGGCCGATGAGGACGAGCACGAGGGCGGCGGCGATGATCGCGATCAGCCGCCATCCCGGGTCGGGGACCCAGTCGGAGACCAGCGGGATGGAGAAGAACGCGGCGGCGGCACCGGCGATCAGTCCGGCGATGGTGCCCAGGGTGACCCAGAAGCCGCGGCGGTAACCGGCGAGGAGGAAGACCAGCAGGACCACGATCAGCGCCCAGTCCAGCCAGGTCAGTCCGAGTACCAAGAACGTCTCCATCCTGCGCCCTGCCCCCCGGCGCACGCGTGATCTCCCAGTTTACCGTCACGAGGGCCCCACATGGGGCAGAATGGTCCCCAGAGTCACCGCATGTCGTGCATACAGCGGCATGCCCGTACACGCGAGTCAACAGTGAGGACGAAGGACACATGGATCTCGAGGTACTGCGCAAGGCCCCGCTGTTCACCAACCTGGATGACGAGGTCTTCTCGGCCCTCACCTCGGAGCTGACCGAGGTCGAGCTCTCCCGCGGAGCATCCGCCTTCCACGAGGGTGACCAGGGCGATCAGCTCTACGTCATCATGTCCGGCAAGATCAAGCTCGGCCGCACCGCCCCGGACGGCCGCGAGAACCTGTTGGCCATCCTCGGCCCCGGCGAGGTCTTCGGCGAGATGGCCCTGTTCAACCCGGCGCCCCGCACCGCCACCGCCACCGCGGTGTCCGCGACCCGCCTGGCCGGGCTGCGCCACGACAACCTGCGCAAGGTCATTCAGTCCACCCCCGAGGTCTCGATGCAGCTGCTGCGCGCTCTGGCCCAGCGCCTGACCAAGACCAACGAGTCCCTGGCGGACCTCGTCTTCTCCGACGTCCCCGGCCGCGTGGCCAAGGCCCTGCTGGACCTGGCCGACCGCTTCGGCCGCCCGGCCGCCGACGGGCTGCTGGTGGCCCACGACCTCACCCAGGAGGAGCTGGCCCAGCTCGTCGGCGCCTCCCGCGAGACCGTGAACAAGGCGCTGGCCGAGTTCGTGCAGCGCGGCTGGATCCGCCTGGAGAACCGCGCCGTCGTCGTGCTGGACCTGCAGCGCCTGCGCCAGCGCTCCCGCTGAGTCCCGCTGGGGGGCTCAGGCCCCCCAGCGCCCGCCCGGCAGGGTGACCGCCAGCTCCAGGGACTCCAGCAGTTCCGGGGTGTACTCGGGCACGCTGCCGCGGATCGTCAGGCCCATGAGGAACTCGACGGTCGAGCCGGCCGCGGCCATCCGCTCCAGCAGCAACTCCACCGCCGGCACCGTCAGCTCGCCCAGCCGCCGCCCGAGGGTCTCCGGGCGGGCGATCGTGTCCCCGAGCCGGGTCCCCTCCCGGCCGGCGAGGACCCAGCCCGCCGGCATCCACCGCGCCCAGATCCCCTTGTCCTGCAGCAGGGAGGTGCTCTGGCCGTGGGGCACCGCCACGGCGAAATACTGGGTGTCGAAGCGCCGGTGCGCGAAGTCGGGGCTGTGCCAGCGCCCCACTGCCCGCAAGAGGTCCGTCCGCAGTCCGTGGCCGCGACGGTTCAGCAGCGCCGCGAGCGTGGTCTGCTGCTCGTCGAGGGCCCGACGGGCCTCCATCCACTCCCCGCCGCCGGGGTTCTCCACCACCGAGTGCGGGTCCGTGCCCGCCAGCAGGATGCCGGTCTCCTCGAAGAGCTCCCGGATCACCCCGGCCACGTGCCGGCGGGCGAGGCGATGGTCCTCGAGCCCCAGCACCCGGGCCCACTGGGCCGGCGTCGGGCCGAACCAGGCGCACTCGTCCTCGTCCGAGGCCTCCAGCGATCCGCCGGGGAAGGCCACCGCGCCCAGCGGCGTGGGGCCGGGCCGGAAGCGCAGTAGCGTCTCGACGCCGTGGAGCCCGTCCCGCACGACCGCCACGGAGGACGCCCGGCGGGCGGCGCGCGGCCGGCGCTCCCCGTGGACCAGCCAGCTGCGGGCGGCGGCGAGCTGGTCTTCG
>DATBUG010000061.1:0-2296 GCA_036516315.1 Citricoccus sp. | reverse complement strand
CCCGCAACTCGTCCGCGGTCACCGTGGCACCGGCCTCCAGGACCACGAACGCCACCGGGCGTTCGCCCCACTTGTCGTCCTGCACCCCCACCACGGCCACGTCGGACACCTGGGGGTGGGCGTGCAGCACGGACTCGACCTCGATGGAGGAGATGTTCTCCCCGCCCGAGATGATGATGTCCTTAGCCCGGTCCATCAGCTGGATGTACCCATCCGGGTGCATCACGCCGAGGTCACCGGTGTGGTACCAGCCGCCGCGGAACGCCTCGGCCGTGGCCTCCGGGTTCTTGAAGTACTCCTTCATCACGCCGTTGCCCCGCAGCACCACCTCGCCCAGGGTCTCGCCGTCCGCCGGCACCCGGTTCTGGTCCGGGTCCATGACCGCCACCTCACCGGCGTGGACCATCGGCACGCCCTGGCGGGCCATCAGCCGGGCCCGTTCGGTGGCCGGCAGGCCGGCCCAGTCCGGTTGGGGCTCGCAGATCGTGAAGGGACCGTAGACCTCCGTGAGTCCGTAGACGTGCACCGGGGTGATGTTCAGGGTCTCGAGGGCCTCGATGACCGAGGGCGGCGGGGCGGCGCCGGCCGTGGTCATCCGCACCTCGCGGTCCAGGGGGCGGGCCCGCTCGGACTCATGGATCATCGCGCACACGATCGGCGCACCGCACAGGTGGGTGATCCCCTCGTGGTCGAACGCGTCCCAGATGGCGTCCTGGCGCACGGCGCGCAGGCACACGTGGGTGCCACCGGCCGAGGTGATGGCCCACGGGGTGCACCAGCCGTTGCAGTGGAACATCGGCAGCGTCCACAGGTACCGGGTCTGCCCGGTGTAGCCGTTGTGGAACACCGCGCCGCCGGCGGCCAGGGACGCCCCGCGGTGGGTGTACACGGCCCCCTTGGGCGGGCCCGTGGTGCCGGAGGTGTAGTTCAGGGTGATCGGCGTCTGCTCGTCCTCCACGGACCAGGGCAGGTCCGGCTCCTCCGGCGCCTGGGCCAGGAAGTCGTCGTAGGTGAGCGCTTGTGGCCCCTCCGGGGCCGTGTGCCCGGCCTCGGCGTCCACGATCTCCACCACGAGCGGCGGTTCGGGCAGTGTCCCGACGACGTCGCGCACCGTGGCGGCGACGTCCCCGTCCGCGAACACCACCCGGGCCTCGGAGTGCTCCAGGATGTAGGCCAGTTCGCGGGCGGTCAGCCGGGGGTTGAGCGGGCTGAGCACGCCACCGGCCAGGGGCACGGCGAAGTGCGCCATCAGCATGGCCGGGACGTTCGGCGCGATCACCGTGACGGTCTGGCCCGGGGTGATGCGCGCCCGCAGGGCCTTGGCCAGCTGCTGCACCTCCGCGGCGAACTCGCGGTAGGTGGAGCGGCGTGAACCGTAGACCACGGCCTCGCGGTCCGGGAACACGGCGGCGGACCGGCCCAGGAAGGCCAGCGGTGTGAGCGGTTCGGAGGCGGCCGGGTGGGCCGCGGCGGACGGTGCGTCCTGGTGTGCCTGACGGGTCATGGCGGGTTCCTCTCAGGAGAACGCGGAGACCCCGGTCAGGTCCCGGCCGATGATCAGGGCCTGGACCGTCTCGGTTCCCTCGTAGGTGTGCAAGGCTTCGATGTCGGCGAAGTGCCGTCCGACCTCGTGCCGGATGAGGATGCCGTTGCCGCCCAGCAGGTCCCGGGCGTCCTGGGCGATCGACCGGGCGGCCCGGGTGGCGGAGTACTTGGCCAGTGAGGCCTGGGGGCCGGTCAGCGTGCCCCGGTCCTCGAGCTGAGCGGCGCGCAGCACCAGCAGCTGGACCTGGGTGAGCTCGGAGAGCATGCGGGCCAGCCGTTCCTGGACGATCTGGGAGGCGGCGAGTGGGCGGCCGAACTGCGTGCGCTGCTGCACGTACTGCAGGGCGCCCTCGAAACAGCCCAGGGCCTGTCCGACCGCGGACCAGGCCACGCCCACCCGGGTGGAGAACAGCACCCGGGAGGTGTCCCGGAACGAGCGTGCATCCGGCATGACGTGGTCCTCGGGGACGAGCACCTCGTCCAGGCTGATATCCGCCTGGTGGATGGCACGCAGGGCGATCTTGCCCTCGATCGCACTGGCGCGGTACCCCTCGGACTCCTGGGGCACGATGAAGCCGCGGACCTTCTGGTCCTCGGTGGACCGGGCCCACACGACGGTGATGCCGCCGCTGGCGCCGTTGCCGATCCACTTCTTGTGCCCGGTGAGCCGCCAGCCACCGTCCACGCGGGTGGCGGTGGTCTCGAGCCCCACGGCGTCGGAACCGTGGGTCGGTTCGGTCAGGGCGAAGGA
>DATBUG010000060.1:0-7399 GCA_036516315.1 Citricoccus sp. | reverse complement strand
GGTGCCGCGCCATTCGTGGTGGGCGGCTCGACCAGGCCTTGGACGAATCGACCCATGGCTGGTGGCCGGCACCCGGCGGGCGCCGGTTGTCCCACGCTCGGTTCCCCGTCCCACCAGGGCCGTCCGTCGGGGTCCCGGGGCCCCACCGTCAGGCCGGCGAACCGCCCCGCAGGTAGACCGTGGTCGTGTGGGTGAAGAACTCCTGCGCCGCGCCGCCCTGTTCCTTCGGACCGTACCCGGACTTGCGGGCCCCGCCGAAGGGCACGTGCGGGTCCGCCCCGGCGGACTCGGAGTTCACGTGCAGGATGCCGACGTCGATCTCGTCCACCGCGTCCAGCACCCGGGTGACGTCCTGCGTGAACACGGCCGCCGAGAGCCCGAAGTCGCTGTCATTGGCCAGGGCGAAGGCGTCCTCGGCGTCCGCGGCGCGGGTGACGGCCAGGACCGGACCGAAGAACTCTTCCCGCCAGGCGGTGTTCTCCCGTGCCGCGTCCCGGCCGGTGGGCAGCTGCAGGACCGTGGCCGGCAGGAAGAAACCGGAGACGGACTCGCCGTCCGGGACCGGGCCCTCGTGGAGCACGGTGGCCCCCTCGCCCAGGGCGGTCTTCACCCCGGCCCGGACGTCGGCGGCGGCGGACTCGCTGACCAGCGGCCCCATGTGGACGCCCGGGTCGGTGGGATCGCCCACCGTCCAGCCGTCGATGCGGGCCCGCAGCCGCTCGGCGAACTCGTCCGCCACGGCCTCCTCGACGATCAACCGGGAGGTGGCGGTGCACTTCTGGCCCGTGGAGCGGAAGGCGCCCAGCATCACCTGCTCGGTGGCCAGTTCGAGGTCCGCGTCGGCCAGGACGATCGAGGCGTTCTTCCCGCCCATCTCGGCCTGTATCGGGACCCCCCGGGCGGCGGCCGCGGCGGCCAGCCGGCGGCCCACGCCGGTCGAGCCGGTGAAGGTCAGCCCGTCCAGCCCGGGGTGTTCGACGATCGCCGTGCCCAGCGCACCGCGGCCGATGAGCAGGTTCAGCACGCCCGGGGGCAGGCCGCCCTCCTGCAGCGCCTCGGCCAGCCGGACGGCCAGCAGCGGCACCGTGCTGGCCGGCTTCCACACCACAGTGTTGCCGTACGCCAGGGCCGGGGCGATCTTCCACGCCGGGATGGCGATGGGGAAGTTGAACGGGGTCACGACGCCGACCACGCCCAGCGGCTTGCGGGTCACCAGGATCCGCTCTCCCCGGCGCGGGGAGGCGAAGACCTCCCCGGCCACCCGGTCTCCCGCGGCCCCGAAGTAGCGCAGGATCTGGGCGGCGCGCAGGACCTCGCCGGTGGCCTCGGCGAGGGTCTTGCCCTCCTCCCGCGCCAGTTCCAGGCCCAGCTGGTCCGCACGGCGTTCCAGCGCCTCGGCCGCGCGGACCAGCACGGCCCCGCGCTCGTGCATCGGGGTGCGGGCCCAGTCCCGGGAGGCGGCGGTCGCGGCGGCCATGGCCCGGTCGACGTCGGCCTCGGTGGCCTGCAGCCCCTGGGCCAGGACCTCGTCGGGGCGGGCGGGGTTGCTGGACACGAGCGGGGAGCTCGAGCCCTCCTGCCAGGTGCCGTCGACCAGGTGGCGCAGCGTGACCGCTGCCGGTGCTTCAGAAACCATCAGAGTCGTCTCCTGTGACGTTCGGTGGGCCGGGCGCGGTGAGTGGGGCGCGGCGGGTGGGGCTCGGGGGTGCGGCTCAGGGGCCCGAGTGCTTAGCGGAAGGCGGGGGTGCCGGTGAGCTTGTTGCCCAGGATCAGGGTGTGGACCTCGTCGGTGCCCTCGTAGGTGCGCACCGACTCGAGGTTGTTGGCGTGGCGCAGCGGTGAGTACTCCAGGGTGATGCCGTTGCCACCGAGGATGGTGCGGGCCTCGCGGGCGATCTCGATGGCCTCGCGGCAGTTGTTGAGCTTGCCCACCGAGATCTCGTGCAGCTGCAGGGTCCCGGCGTCCTTGCGCCGGCCGATGTGCAGGGCCAACAGGAAGCCCTTGTTGATCTCCAGGGCCATGTCCACCAGCTTGGCCTGGGTCAGCTGGTATCCGGCCAGCGGCTTGTCGAACTGCAGGCGCTGCTGGGCGTACCCCAGGGCGGCCTCGAAGGAGTCCCGGGCCGCGCCCATCGCCCCCCAGATGATCCCGTACCGGGCCTCGTTCAGGCAGGAGAACGGACCCTTGAGGCCGGTGACCTGCGGCAGCACCGCATCGGCCGGCAGGCGCACGTCCGTCAGCTCGATCTCGCACTGGATCGAGGCGCGCATGGACAGCTTCTGTTCGATCGGGGTCGCGACGAACCCGGGGGTGTCCGTGGGGACCACGAACCCACGGATCCCCTCCTCGGTCTGTGCCCAGATCACGGCGACCTGGGCCACGCTGGCCAGACCAATCCACCGCTTGGTGCCGTTGAGCACCCAGTCCTCACCGTCGCGGCGGGCGAACGTCTTCATCGAGGACGGGTCCGACCCTGCCGTGGGCTCGGTCAGCCCGAAGCAGCCGATCGCCTCCCCGGCGGCCATGGCCGGCAGCCACTGCTGCTTCTGCTCCTCCGAGCCGTGCTTGTGGATCGCGCTCATCGCCAGCGAGCCCTGCACCGAGACGAAGGTGCGTAGCCCGGAGTCCCCGGCCTCCAGCTCGGCCCCGGCCAGCCCATACTCCACCGCCGAGCGCCCGGGGCACCCGTACCCGGACAGGTGCATCCCCAGCAGGCCCAGCCGGCCCATCTCGGGGACGATCTCCAGCGGGAACACCGCCTGCTCGTACCACCGGGCGATGTTCGGCCGGATGCTCGCGTCCACGAACGCCCGGACCCGGTCCCGGGTGGCGATCTCCTCGGCCGAGAGCAGCGAGTCGAAATCGATCAGGTCGGCCGGGTTCAGGGCGGCGTCGGCCTGGGTGGGGTCCGTGGCGAGGGTGGTCATGGTCGTCCTTGTCTGCAGGGGTGTGCGGGTCGGGTGGCGGAGTGCGGAGGTCAGCGGCCGGCGTCGGCGTCCAGGATGGCCCGGCGCAGCACCTCGAGACCGTCGCGGAGCAGCTCGGGCTCGATGACCAGCGGAGGCAGCAGGCGGATGACGTTGCCGTGGGTACCGCAGGTCAGGGTCAGCACGCCCTCGGCGTGGCACGCTGCGGAGATGGACTTGGCAAGGTCCGGGCGCGGTTCCAGGGTGTCCGGGTCCGCGAACTCGAGGGCCAGCATGGCGCCGCGGCCGCGGAACTGGGCGACCGTCGCGGCCTGGTCCGTCAGCGGCTCGAGCACCTCGCGGCAGATCTCCTCGATCCGGCGGGCGTTGGCCAGCAGCGTGCCGTCCTCGAACTCCTCGAAGACCGCCAGGGCGGCCTCACAGGCCAGCGGGTTCCCCGCGTAGGTGCCGCCGAGGCCCCCGGCGTGCACGGCGTTCATCAGCTCGGCGCGCCCGGTCACGGCGGACAGCGGCAGGCCGCCGGCCAGCGCCTTGGCGGAGAGGGTGATGTCCCCGGCCACGCCCTCGTGCTCACTGGCGTACAGCGTGCCGGTGCGGCCCATGCCGGCCTGGATCTCGTCGATGACCAGCACGATGCCGTGCCGGTCGGCGATCTCGCGCAGCCCGGCCAGGAAGCCGGGGGCCGGCACGATGAATCCGCCCTCGCCCTGGATCGGCTCGATGACCATGGCGGCGAAGGTCTCCGGGCCGTGCTCGGCCAGGGTGGCCTCGACCGACGCCAGGGCCATGGCGGCGGCGTCCTCCGCGGAGGCCCCGTCCACCGAGGGGCGCAGCGGGTTGGCGGAGGCGGCGCGGACCACCTCACCGGGCAGGGGCCCGAAGTTGAGGCGGTAGGGGTTGTCCTTGGCAGTCATAGCCATGGTCAGCAGGCTGCGGCCGTGGTAGGCCTCGTCGAAGACCAGCACGTGGGGCCGCCGGGTGGCCGACCGGGCGATCTTCACCGCGTTCTCCACGGCCTCCGCCCCGGTGGAGAACAGGGCGGTGCGCTTGGCGAAATCCCCGGGGGTGTGTTCGTTGAGCCAGCGGCACACGCGGGTGAACGAGTCGTACTCGGTCACCATGAAGCAGGTGTGGGTGAACCGTTCCAGTTGCGCGGCGACGCGCTCGCGCACCCGGGGATTGGCAGCGCCCACGCTGGTCACGGCGATGCCGGAGGCGAAGTCGATGAGGCGGTTGCCGTCCACGTCCTGGATGATCCCGCCGTCGGCACGGTCCACGAAGATCGGCAGCGCGACGCCGAAGCCGTCGCTGACCTGGGCGAGACGTTCGGCGTGCAGTTCCCGGGAGCGGGGTCCGGGCACCTCGGTGACCAGCTGGCGGGACTGCGGCAGAGAACCGGTGGTGACGGCATCAGGGATCTGGGTCATGGCGCCCACGGTACGGACGGGGGCGCGCGCCGTCATTGACCATTCCGGCCAGAACACGGGGGTGTATCGGATAATTCATCCATGGTCTCCCTCCTCGAGCTCAGCACGGACCTGGGTCCGCACCTGGTCCCCGCCGACGGCCGCACGGTGACGGCCCGCCACCTCACCGGCGTGCACATCTCGGAGCTGGAGGACCCGACCCCGTACCTGGACGGCGGGGAGCTGCTGTTGACCACGGGCATGCCTCTGGGCGGGCACGAGGCCACCACGGCCGCCTACGTGGCCCGGTTGCGGGCCCGGGGCGTGCACGCGCTGGGCATCGGCCTGGGCCCCTGGCTGGAGGCGGTCCCCGCCTACCTCACGGACGCGTGCCACGAGGCGGGCATCGACCTGCTGACCGTGCCCGACGGCGTCCCCTTCCAGAGCGTCTCACGCGCCTTCTGGCGGTTGACGGCGCGCGGGGAGCAAGCCGACCTGATGAGCAGCCTGGGCACGCAGACCGCCCTGGCCCGGGCGGCCATGCGCCCGGACGCCACCCCGGCGGTCGTGCGCGGCATCGCCCAGGCCTTAGGCGGCTGGGCCGCCTACCTGCCGGTCGACGCGGGCACAGAGACCTACTGGCCGGCCGGCACCCAGGCCTGGCTGCCGCGGCTGCGTGCGGAGACCCTCCGGCTCCACCGGGCGGGGGCGCACTCGGTGGCCACGTTCGAGGTCCACGGCCAGCCGGTCGTCGAGTACCCCATCGCCACCGGGGACCGCATCCACGGCTTCCTCGCGATCGGCCCCGGGCGGGCGCTCACGGCCGCGGACCGTCAGGTGATCGTCACCGTGTGCACCCTGCTGGCCATCAAGGCCCGGCAGCGGGAGGTCGTCTCCGGGACCACGGCCACCCTCGGCGCGGTGGCCGCGAAGCTACTGCTCCGCGGGCAGGCCGAGGCCGCGCGCATCCTGACCGAGGACCTGGGCCTGCACGAGCTGCCGCCCCGGGTGCGTCTGCTGGGGCTGCGCCGCCAGGCCGGGGACGATGCCGGGCTGCTGGTGCGGGCCACGCCGTCGCTGCGCCGGGAGGAGGGGCTACCACCGCTGGGCACGGCGGTGACCGAGTGCCTGCTGCGCCACGAGGAGCCCGGCACGCTCGTGCTGGTCCTCGGCGCGGACGACCCGGCCGAGACGCCGGGGCAGCCCACCGCCCCGGCGCCGGCGGACTGCCCCAGCGGCCTGGCCGGTGCGCTGAGCGATCCGCTCCCCCTGGACCAGCTGCCCGAAGCGCTGCCGGCCCTGCGCCAGGCCGTGCGCCGCGCCCCGGCGGGAGCGCTGATCAGCACCCGCGACGACGACCCGGCCCGGGCCTGGGTGCAGGCCCTGGCCGACTACCCGCGAGCCGACCTGATCGGCACGGTCACCGCCTACCTGCGGCACCGCGGGCACTGGGAGAACGTCGCGCGAGCCCTGGGCGTGCACCGCAACTCGGTGCGGCACCGCATCGGCATCGCCCAGTCCCTGTTGGGCGTGGACCTGGACGACCCGGACGTCTTCGCACCCCTGTGGCTGGCGCTACGCCAGCACGGTCAGTAGCACGGCGCCGCGTGGCGCGGGGCCTACGACGCCGGCCGGCCCTCCCGCAGCCAGGACACCACCGGGGCGGTGTGCTCGCCCAGGCGCGGCGGCGCCTGGGTGCGCGGCGCGAGCGGCGGATCCCAGGTGACGGGGTGACGGACCTGCCGGCCGACGCAGGCCCCCTCGGCGTCATGGACCTCGATGGTGGGCTCCAGCCCCAGCGATCCGGCGTAATCGATGCCCTCGTCGATCCCGGCCACCCGGCCGGCGGGCACGCCGGCCCGCGTCAGGCGGTCCTGCCACTCGTGGGACGGCGCGGCGGCGAGCAACTGCTCCAGCCGCGGGATGAGCTCCCCGCGGTGTTCCACCCGGGCGCTGTTGGTGCGGAACCGTTCGTCCTGGGCCAGCTCCGGCGCACCGAGCTCCCCGGCCAGGCGGGCGAACTGCCCGTCATTGCCGCACGCCACGGCCAGGGGCCCGTCCGCGCACTCCAGCAGCTGGTACGGCACGATCGACGGGTGGGCGTTGCCCATCCGGCCGGGCACCACGCCGGCCCCGAGGAAGGCCTGCGCCTGGTTCGCCAGGGCGCCCTGCAGGCTGGAGAGCAGGTTGACCTGGACATGGCTGCCCCGCCCGGTGTGCTCGCGGGCGCGCAGCGCGGCCAGCACGGCGATGGTCGCGTCCTTGGCGGTGAGCACGTCCACGAGGGCCACGCCGGCCTTGTACGGGGAGCCGTCGGCCTCGCCGGTGATGCTCATCAGGCCCCCGACGGCCTGGACGATGAAGTCGTACCCGGGGATGTCCCGGCCTCCGGACGCCCCGAACCCGGAGATGGAGGCATACACCAGGCCCGGGTTCTCGGCGGAGAGCTCGGCGTAGCCCAGGCCCAGCCTCTCCAGCCCCCCGGGCTTGAAGTTCTCCACCAGCACGTCGGCGCGCAGCGCGAGCTCACGGGCCAGGACCTGGTCCTCGGGACCGGCCAGGTCCAGGCACACGGACTCCTTGTTCCGGTTCACTGACTCGAAGTACGTCGCTCCCGTGGCGGACCACGGCGGGCCCCAGCTGCGGGTGTCGTCTCCGGCACCGGGGCGCTCGACCTTGATCACGCGGGCCCCGAGGTCGGCCAGGGTCATGGTGCACAGGGGGCCTGCCAGGACCCGGGAGAAGTCGGCGACGAGCACCCCCTCGAGGGGTCGCTGGGGGTCAGGGGCGGCGCCCTCGGACGGCACGGCTGGCATGGATACCCTCTCTGGTCAGCGGTGCGTGGACGGCCCACGCCGGGTCGTGATGGGTCCACGGTATGACGCGCCCCACGCCATGCTGTGGATGGATAGGCCAATCACGGCGTCACGCGTTGTGCCGGGCGTCCAACGCACACCGTGCCGCGGGCACTCCCGCGGGGTGCCGTCACCCCGCGACCACCCGCGCCTGTGCCACAGGCGTCGCCGCATTCGTGGCCGTGGACGGGTCCTCGCCCCGGCGCATGA
>DATBUG010000059.1:0-3048 GCA_036516315.1 Citricoccus sp. | reverse complement strand
TTCGACGGCTACGGGATCGGTGGAGCGCTGGAGAAGGAGAACCTGGGCACGATCGTGGGCTGGTGCGTGCAGGAGCTGCCCGAGGACAAGCCCCGGCACTTGCTGGGGATCTCCGAACCGGACGACCTGTTCACCGCCGTGGAGAACGGGGCGGACACCTTCGACTGCGTCTCCCCCACCCGGGTGGCGCGCACCGGGGCGTTCTACACCGCCGACGGCCGGTACAACCTGCCCGGGGCCCGGTACAAGAGAGACTTCTCCCCGCTGGAGGAGGGCTGCGACTGCTACACCTGCGCCCACTACACCCGGGCGTACATCCACCACCTGATCAAGGCGAAGGAGATGGTCTCGCACACCCTGATCTCCATCCACAACGAACGGTTCACGGTGCGCCTCGTGGACCGGATGCGCGCCGCGATCGAGGACGGGACGTTCTACGCCCTCAAGGAGGAGGTCCTGGGGCGGTACTACGCCTCCGCCCGGTAGGCCCGGGCCGGGACTCAGGCGGGCACCCGGTGCCCCGAGAGCCGTTCGAGGGAGTCCAGCAGCCGGCGGGTGTACGGGTGCCGGGGCGCGGAGAAGACCTCGTCGGCGGCCCCGTGCTCCACGGCCTCCCCGTCCTTCATGACCAGGATCTCGTCGCTCATGTGGTGGATCACCCCCAGGTCGTGGGAGATGAACAGGTAGGTGGTCCCCAGCGTCTGCTGCAGTTCGATGAGCAGGTCCAGCACCTGTGCCTGGACCGAGACGTCGAGCGCGGAGACGGCCTCGTCCAGCACCACGGCCCGCGGTTCCGGGGCCAGGGCCCGGGCGATCGCCAGCCGCTGGCGCTGGCCTCCGGAGAGCCGCAGCGGGTGCTTGGCCAGGTGCTCGGGTGCCAGGCCCACCAGTCGGGCCCAGTGGTCGGCCCGGTCCTGCACCTCGGCCCGCCACGCCCTCCGGGCGCGGGGGCCGGCGAGGGGACCGGGGCCTGGCCAGGAGGCCTCGAGGGCGTCGGTGAGGATCCGCCGGCCGGTCCACCGGGGGTCGAAGGAGCTCAACGGGTCCTGGTAGACGGCGGTGACCTCCCGGCGTCGCGCCCGGCGCCCGGCCACCGTCAGCTCGCTCCAGGGCCGCCCGTCCAGCAGGACGTGGCCCGCCTCGGGAGTGATGAACCCGAGGGCCAGGGCCGCGGTGGTGGACTTGCCGGAGCCGGACTCGCCGACGATGCCCAGCGTCCTGCCGGCGTGTACCTCGAAGGACACGTCCCGGACCACGGTGCGCTCCCGGCCGTCCGGGCCACGGTAGGCCTTGTGCAGGCCGGACGCGGTGAGCACGGCGGGACGGCCGGCCGTCTCCGGCTCACCGAAACTGCTGGTCCGCGCCGTCCCTGAAGGCACGGAGACCCGGCCCTGGGCCCGCCGGCGGCCGTCCTCGGTGAGGTACTCGCCCCGCGTGTGGCCCGATGGCACGGCGTCCAGCAGCTGCCGGGTGTAGGGATGCCGGGGGTTCGCGAGGACCTCCGCGGCGGTGCCGGACTCCACGATCCGTCCGCCCCGCATGACCAGGACCCGGTCGGCCAGACGCCCGACCACGGAGAAGTCGTGGCTGATGAGCAGGATCGCGGTGCCGGCGGCCTTGCGGTCGGCGAGCACGTCGAGGACCTGGGCCTGCACGGTGACGTCGAGCGCGGTCGTCGGCTCGTCGGCCACCACCAGCGGAGGATGGTTGGCGATGGCCGAGGCGATCAGGGCGCGCTGGCGCAGGCCGCCGGAGAGCTGGTCCGGGCGCTGGCCGGCGCGCAGGCCCGGTTCCGGCACACCCACCTCGGTGAGCAGCTCCTCGACGCGCCGGGCCCGCCCGGCGCGCCCGTCCATGCCGTGCAGCCGCAGGGCCTCGCCGATCTCGGCGCCGACCGTGCGCAGGGGGTCCAGGGAGACGAGCGCGTCCTGGAGGATGAACCCGACGTCCCGTCCCCGCACGGACCTCCAGTCCCGTTCACCCCGGCCGAGGACGTCCTGTCCGAAGAGCGTGGCGGTGGTGGCCTCCACGTGGGCGCCCGGGCCGGTGAGCCCGATCAGCGTGCGGGCGGTGACGGACTTCCCGGACCCGGACTCCCCGATGACCGCCACGCACTCCCCGGGGTGGATGTCCAGGGTGACGCCGTGGACCACGTGGCGGCGGACACCGCGGGCGTCGGTGAACCAGACGTCCAGGTCCTCCAGGACGGCCAGCGGGGCGGCGGGACGGACACCGGGCAGGTCCCCGGTCCCCTCCGGGGCCGGGGCGCGGCCGGTTCCGGCCGTCCCGGCCTCCTCGCGGGACAGGGTGGGGACGGCAGTCTCGATCAGGGCGTTCATCAGCGGTCTCCTTCAAGGGCGGTCTCGATGTGGCGGCCCAGCACGGTGGCGGTCAGCGCGGTGGCGAGCACGGCCAGACCGGGGATGATCTCCAGCCACCAGGCCGCGGTGATGTAGGGACGTCCGGCCTCCAGCAGGGCGCCCCACTCCGGCGACGGCGGGGCCACGCCGAAGCCGAGGAACGCCAGCCCGGAGGCCCAGACGATGGACTGGCCGATGCCGAGGGTCAGCACCGCCAGCAGGGGACGCAGGGCGTTGGGCAGCACGTGGCGGACCAGGATCACCGCGGGGTGGTGACCCAGGGCGTGGGCGGCCTGCACGTACCCGGACCGGCGCACGCTCATCACCTGGGCACGGACCATGCGGGCGTACCCCGGGGCTGTCCCGAGGCCCACGGCCAGGACGAGGGTCTGCACGGACGGCCCGTACACGGCGATGAACACCATGGCCAGCAACAGGATGGGGAAGGCGAACAGCACCTCGATCCCCCGGCCGACGACCGCGTCCGCCCAACGCCCCCCGAGGGCGGCCCAGCACCCGAGGACGAGGGCCAGGCCCACGCCGACGGCCGCGGCGCCCAGGCCGATGAGCAGGGCCGGCCCGGTGCCGTGGACGATCCGGGAGTAGAGGTCCCGGCCGGACTGGTCCGTCCCGAACCAGTGTTCGGTGCTCGGCGGTGCCAACGGGGCGGCCAGGTCGATGGCCCGGG